>JALHNR010000300.1 GCA_022843525.1 Methylocystis sp.
TTTCGCCGGCGCAGCAGGGCCGTAGAGTTCTCTTCGAAAACCAGGTGGGGCGAGGAGCAATGTCGCAGCGAGCGACCCAAAAGGAATCCGAGATCACCTACGCGCAGTTCAAGGCGCTCGCCAATTCCATCCCGAATCTTGCTTGGATGGCGCGGCCGGATGGCTGGGTGTTTTGGTACAATGACCGGTGGTACGAATATACCGGCACGACGCCCGAAGACATGGCGGGATGGGGTTGGCAATCCGTGCATCATCCGGACGTGCTGCCCAAAATGCTGGAACGCTGGACGCATGCAATTGAGCGTGGCGAGTTTTTCCAGATGATCTTTCCGCTCAAGGGCGCCGACGGGCTCTATCGACCTTTCCTGACGCGCATCGAACCGTTACGCGAAAACGGCGTCATCGTCGGGTGGTATGGCACCAACACCGACGTCACCGAGCAGGAACGCGATCGCGAACGCTTGCAGCTTCTGATCCACGAACTCAATCATCGCGTCAAGAACACGCTGGCGACGGTTCACTCGATCGCCATGCATTCGCTGCGTGACCTGAAGCCGAATTCGGCCGAGATCTTCGAGAACCGTCTGCTGGCGCTCGCCGCCGTGCATGACGTGCTGACCCGTGAAAACTGGACGAAGGCGCAGGTCGACGAACTCGTGCGCACCGCCATCGCCCCAGCGGGCGCTGAGAACTTTGACGTTTCGGGACCACCCGTCGACGTCTGCCCGCGCATCGCGTCGGCGCTGGCGATGACGCTCCATGAGCTATGTACGAACGCCGTCAGACACGGATCGCTGTCGGCGCCCGGCGGACGAGTCGCGATCGACTGGAGCGTCGACTCCGCGCGGCGAACGCCGATGCTCCATCTCGTCTGGCGCGAACAGGGCGGACCGCCGATTTCGCCGCCGTCCAGCAAAGGATTTGGCATGCGGCTGATCGAGCGGACGCTGGCCTCCGACGCGGGCGCTCAGGTCGCGGTCGAATTTCGGCCTGAAGGGTTGCGCTGCGCAATGGACATTCCCCTCACCCTGGAAATGCTCAAATGAGCGGACCCCGCATTCTTATCGTGGAAGACGAAGCCGTCATCGCCATGGCGCTTGAGATGTTTCTCGAGGAGCTCGGCGCCCAGGTCGTCGCCACCGCCGGCAATATCCAGGACGCACTGCACAAGGCGACGAGCGAAGATTTCGACATCGCCTTTCTCGACATCAACCTCAATGGACAGAAGGCTCATGTTCTCCCCGGCGTCCTGGTGCGCCGGCATAAGCCCTTCGCCTTCGTGACGGGTTATGGCGAACAGGGCGTGCTCGAGGCGCATGCTGATGCGCCGGTCGTCGCCAAGCCCTTCAGTCGGGCCGCCATTTCGACAGCGCTGGAAACGCTTAAGAGCCGCCTGCCGGCGAGGCCGTCCGCGTGATTATTCGAATTTCTCGCCCGGATAGACGCCCCAGAGATTTTCCTGCTCCATGTAGCCGTCAAAGCCCTTGCCGGCGATTCGGCACCATTTGCCGTCGCAGCCGCGCAAATTGCCGATGACGCCCGGACCGAGCTTGGCCGTCGGCGTCGAATGATCGGAGGCGACGAGCAGCTGTGGCTCCTTTTTCCACGGCGCGACCAAGGCGGTGCGCCGTCCAGAAAGCAGCGAGTGCAACACCCAGCCTTCGGCGCCTTCGGAATCGCGGATCTTGCGCCAGGTTTCGAACTCGGCGGTGATCTCGACGGGGAGCGCCGCGCGTTCGTAGATCCAGACAGCCGGATGTTCCTTGCTCGGTCCCTCGCGAACATTGACCCGATCTGATTTGAGGCTGACGTAGCGGGGCAAGGGCAGGCCGCTCACCGGGCCCTTCTGCGACTCCTGAGCGCTGGCGTGCGCTGCGCAAAATACCGCGCATAGGAGGGCGGCGAAAAACGCGCGGCGACGCTTTTGGAAAAGTTCCTGAGCGTTTGAGAAAGCAGCCGAAACTGGCTCAGATTCTGCATTTATTCGCGACATGATGGACTGATCGCTCGCTTGTCTTTGGCCCGTCATCTGCTAGGAAGTCGAATGCGTCCGCCGAGGAGGCGTATTGGTTTTGTCGCTGACCGTCGTTAAGACCCGGTTGAAGCCGGCGAAACTCGCCGGCGTCTTTTCATCCGCCGCGGCGACGCGGCCAAGATCATAGCGCAATCGCAGAAGCGCTGCTGCAACACAACATAAACGCGGAGGCACGACCAGGGATATGCCGAAAAAGAAGCCGCTCGTTGTCGTGTCGCGCCGGCTGCCCGAGGTCATCGAAACCCGCATGTGCGAGTTGTTCGACACCCGCCTCAATGAAAGCGACAAGCCGCTCACGCATGACGAACTCGTCGAGGCCATGCGCACGGCCGACGTGCTGGTGCCGACCATCACCGACCGTATCGATTCCCATCTGATCGCCCAGGCCGGCGAGCAAATGAAGCTGATCGCCAATTTCGGCAATGGCGTTGACAATATCGACGTCGCCTCGGCGCTTGATCGCTCCATCACCGTCACCAACACGCCCGGCGTTTTGACCGAAGACACGGCCGACATGACGATGGCGCTGATTCTTTCGGTGTCGCGTCGTCTCGTCGAAGGCGCGAGCGCCATTCCCGACGGCGCTTGGGCGGGCTGGTCGCCGACCTGGATGCTCGGCCATCGGATCACCGGCAAGAGGCTCGGCATCGTCGGCATGGGCCGGATCGGCCAAGCCTTGGCGCGGCGTGCGAAAAGCTTTGGGCTTTCAATTCATTACCATAACCGTCGGCGAGTCTCGGCCGATCTCGAAGAGCAATTGGAGGCGACTTACTGGGAGTCGCTTGATCAGATGCTGGCGCGGGTCGACGTCGTGTCGATCCACTGCCCGCACACGCCGGCGACCTATCACCTTCTCTCCGCCCGCAGACTGGCGCATCTGCGTCCCCACGCCATTCTGATCAACACCGCGCGCGGCGAAATCGTCGATGAGAACGCCCTGGTGCGGATGCTTGAAGCGGATGAGATGGCCGGCGCCGGCCTCGACGTCTTTGAGCATGAGCCCGCCGTCTCTCCCAAATTATTGAAGCTCGCCAAGGCCGGGAAAGTCACGCTGCTCCCGCATATGGGCTCGGCGACCATCGAAGGCCGCATCGATATGGGCGAGAAAGTGATCATCAACATCAAAACCTTCATGGACGGCCATCGTCCGCCTGACCGCGTCCTGCCGAGCATGTTATAAGCCGCTGCGCTGCGGCCTCGGCCGCCTGGCGCAGGTCGCTTTATGGGGAGGATGATTGACGCGATGAACAGGATTTTGCTCGCCTTAGCCGCCTCGCTCTGCGCCGTCGCGCTCGCCTCGGGGCCCACCGACGCCAAGAGCGCGAAGAGCGTCAAGCCGCCTCAGGGCGCGGAGCAGAAGCAGCCGGAAGACGAAAATAAGGAGACGGGCGGCCTTCCGCGCTATCAGCCGTTCCCGCACAATCAGAATTTCGTGCTCAAGGAGATCAACGGCAAAGCGCCGCCGGTAGAGATGTGGATCTCAATCGACTCAACGGGCCGCGCCAACGGTTTTTCGGGCTGCAAGAACTGGTCGGGCATCTTCATCATCGGCCCCAACCGGCTCGGACCGCGCACCATGCCCGCGGTCAACGAACGAAAATGTGAAGGCCCGCTCGCCGCCTTCGAGCGCGACTATTGGGCGGTCCTGCTCTCGGGCCCCTATTGGGACACCAAGGGCGACGACCTCTTCCTGAAAGGCGCGCAGGGCGGCGTGCTGCATTTCCAGCGCTCGCTCTAGGACCGGTCAGTCGCTCGCGACGAGCGAGATTGCTGAATAGACTCCCGGAGTTCTGATCGCGACGGGCATCCCGATCAGGCCTTCGGCTGTCGGGAGGGAGCGGCGATGCGCCGGCGGTTATTTCACCGGCGACGCGAGCAGCGGACAGGGCGCTTCGTGCAGCACGCGCTGCGTCGTCGAGCCCCGCAGCGCCTCCAGCAAGCCCTTTCGGCCACGCGTCGGCATGGCGATCATGTCGGCCTTGATCTCCTTCGCGTAGGAGAGAATGGTTTCGACGACCGGGCCGCGGCGTAGCTCGATGTGCGGCAGCAGCCCTTCAAAAAGCGGCAGATCCTCGCCGACATGCAGCAGCATGACGTCGGCGGCCGGGTTGAGACAATGCGCGAGCGCGGCGACGTGACGGAAGGCGTCGAGCGGCGAGACCGTCGCCTCGACCGGAATCAGCACCGTATTGAGCGAGACGGCGCCCGTCTCCCGGTCGACGAAGCCTTTCTGGTCCTCGCGCAGGAATAGCGCCGGCACATGCGTCTCGCGCGCCGTTTCCTCCGCGACTGAGCTGGCGAGCAGCCGCTCCAGAGCGCTGCGCGGCCGGGTCATCATCACCAGAAGATCGCACAGGTGCCGCTCGACATAGGCGGTGACGCCGACGACGGGCGATTCCGATTCGACCGACGCTTTGACGAATTTAACGCCGAGTTGCTCGGCGACGTCCTCACGCGTCGCGGTCGGCGAGATCATCTTCCAGCGCGCCAGCATCTCGCGCACCTGCGGAAAGCGGCTCCAGTCGTCCTCGTCGGTCTCGGGCGCTTCGATGTGCAGAATATGAAACATGCTCTTGCAGGCCACGGCGATGCGCAGCGCATGTGCGAAGGCGTCCTGGCTTGCGAAGGAGAGATCGGTGGGATGGACGATTGATTTGGGCGTGTCGCCATTCATCTGCGTTTGCTCCTCTATCCCTTCGCAAAACTATACGCGCCGGCGCGCGTGGCAATGATCAGCTTCGCCGCAGGTTAAATTTGTTCCTTGAGCGCCTTTTTGACCTCTTCGACCAGTTCGGCTTCCGAAACGGCGAATTGGGCGGGGCGGAGCGCCTTCCATTGCTCGTTGGTGGCGATATTGGCGGCGGCCTTCGCGCCGGCGACGAGATCCTTGATGGTGACTTCCCCTCGCGCCTTTTCGTCGGAGCCCTGGATGATCGCAAGCGGGCTGTTGCGCCGGTCGGCGTATTTCATCTGCGCCTTCATGCCCGAAGCGCCGAGATAGATTTCGGCGGCGATCCCGGCGCCCCGCAGCTGCGCCGCCATCCGCTGATAGTCGGCGAGCCTGTCGCGATCGAGCACCAGCACCACCACCGGGCCGACATGCGGACGCGCCGAGACGATGGGGCTGCCGATGAGTTTTAAGGCCGCAAAGAGCCTCGAAACGCCGATCGAAAAGCCGGTCGCCGGCGTATTTTCCGATCTGAAACGCCCGACGAGCCCGTCGTAACGGCCCCCGCCGCCGACCGAGCCGAAGCGCACGGGATTCCCCTTCTCGTCGCGGGTCTCGAAGGTGAGGTCCGCCTCGAAGACCGGCCCCGTATAATATTCGAGGCCGCGCACGACGGAGGGGTCGATGCGGATTCGGTCCGGCCCGAAACCGGCGTCGCGCGCGAGATCCTCGATCTCGAGGAGCTCCTCGGCGCCCTGAGCGCCGACTTCGCTCTTGCCGAGCAGGCCGAAGAGATCGAAGGCTGGCGCGCCGTCCCGATATTGCCCCCCGAGGCTGAAGGACAGAATCGTGTCGATCGCCGGCAGTGGGAGCCCCGCGCCCTTGGTGAAATCCCCGCTGTCGTCCTTGCGGCCCTCGCCCAGCAACTGCCGGACGCCGTCGGGACCCAGCCGGTCGAGCTTGTCGATGGCGCGCAGCACGACGAGGCGGCGGCCCGCGTTCTCCTCGCCGGAAAGGCCGATCGACTGCATCACGCCGT
>JALHNR010000301.1 GCA_022843525.1 Methylocystis sp.
CTCCACGCCGCTTGCCCTGATCGTCGCCGCCAATGACCGCACCGTGCGGCCGCAGAGCGCACGCAACATCGCCGCACGCCTGCCGACGTCGCGCGTCCAGGAGATCCGCGGCCTTGGCCATTTGGCGCATGAGGAAGCCCCCGCGCTGCACGCGAGATTGATTTTCGACCTCTGGGACGCCGCGCAGCGTCGTCCCATCGAAGAACCGGCCACCATCACGCCGTGAGGCGATCCGTCGCGCGTTTATGGCGCCCTGAAATGTCAATCTCCGTTGCAAAACGTCAAGTATGATTTACGATCAGCGCAATTGACAAACGTCGGAAAGGGAAAGCATGCGCATCCTTTTCATTCATCCGAATTATCATTCCGGCGGCGCAGAGATCGCCGGCAATTGGCCGCCGGCCTGGGTGGCCTATCTTTCCGGCGCGCTGAAAAAGGCGGGCTACGCCTACATCAAATTCATCGACGCGATGACCTTCGACATCGGCGAAGAGGATTTGCGCAGAGAGATCGCCGACTACGCGCCCGATATCGTCGGCGTCACCTCGATCACGCCGTCGATCTACAAGGCGGAGCGCGTGCTGCAGATCGCCAAGGAGGCCGTGCCCCGGGCCGTCGCCGTGCTCGGCGGCGTCCATGCGACCTTCATGTATCGCCAGGTGCTCGCCGAAGCGCCGTGGATCGACGCGATCGTGCGCGGCGAAGGCGAGGAAATCATCGTCGATCTTGTGCGCACGATCGACGAAGGCGGCTGGCCCGCGCGACGCGACGCCATCAAGGGCATCGCCTATGCACAGGATGGCAAGGCGGTCGCGACCGCCGCGGCGCCGACGGTGAAGGATATCGATTCCATCGTCGCCGACTGGAGCCTGCTGAATTGGGACAAATACAGTTACATCCCGCTCGGCGTGAAGGTCGCCATTCCCAATATGGCGCGCGGCTGTCCCTTTACCTGCAGCTTCTGCAGCCAGTGGAAGTTCTGGCGGGATTACCGCATTCGCGATCCGAAGAAAGTCGTCGACGAGATCGAGACGCTGATGCGCGATCATGGCGTCGGCTTCTTCATCCTCGCCGACGAGGAGCCGACGATCAACAAGAAGAAATTCGTCGCCTTCTGTCAGGAGCTGATCGACCGCAAGCTCGATATTCTCTGGGGCATCAATACCCGCGTCACCGACATTTTGCGCGATGAAGCGCTCCTGCCGTTCTATCGCAAAGCGGGATTGATCCATGTTTCGCTCGGCACCGAGGCGGCGGCGCAACTGAAGCTCGATCTCTTCAATAAGGAGACGACCGTCGCACAGAATAAGAAGGCGATCGAGCTGCTGCGCAGCGCCGGCATCGTCGTCGAGGCGCAATTCATCGTCGGTCTCGAAAACGAGACGGCGGAAACGCTGGAAGAAACCTATCAGATGGCGCGGGACTGGAAGCCGGACCTCGCCAACTGGTCGATGTACACGCCCTGGCCGTTCTCCGATCTCTTCAAGGAGCTTGGGGACAAGGTCGAAATCTTCGACTATGAAAAATACAATTTCGTCACGCCGATCATCAAACCGCAGGCAATGGACCGCGGCGAATTGCTCGACCGGGTGATGAACAATTATCGTCGCTTCTACATGAAGAAGGCGCTGTTCTCCTATCCATGGGCGGGCAGCGGACAGCGACGACGCTATCTCCTCGGCTGCCTCAAGGCCTTCCTCAAAGCCGGCTTTGAGCGCAAATTCTATGATCTCGGCAAAGTCGACTATTGGGGACCGCAGTCGCGCTCCAAAGTGAAGTTCAACTTCGACGCGACGCGCCGGCGCGCCGCCGACGAGGATGTCGAGTGGCAGGTCACGCATAAGCGCCCCGCCAGCACGATGCATGAGGCGGCGCAGGCCATGGCCTGCGGCGGCGGCAAGGAACAGCTCGTCGAGCAGGCGGACGACGCGCTGTTCGAGCCGGCCATCATGCGCGAATCGGCGACGCCGCATGAGCGTCGCGCGCGCTGAAGGCGAGACGGCGCGACTCGGTCTGATCGGACCGAACGCCGTCACGCAAATGGCGGCGGCGCTGTCCGATGCATGCGGCGCGCCGCTGCGCCGCGAGGTTTTTGAAGACGCGGGACTTACGCGCTATCTCTTCGCGCCGCCGACGCATATGATTCCCGAAGATGACGTCGCGCGCCTGCATCAGGCGGTCGTCGACCGGCTTGGCGAAGCGAAAGCCGCCGCGGTCTCGCGCGAGGCGGGACGGCGCACCGGTGATTATCTCCTCGCCAACCGCATTCCCGCGCTGGCCCAACGCGCGCTGAAATTCCTGCCGCGTCCGCTCGCGGCGCGGATTCTCGTCGCGGCGATCGCGCGCCATGCCTGGACATTTTCAGGAAGCGGCGAATTTTCCTATGAGTTCGCGCCGCATCTGCGCTTACGCATCGTCGGTTCGCCGATCTGCAAGGATCTCCGTACAGAAGCGCCGGCCTGCACATATTTCGCCGCGACCTTTGAGCGTGTGTTCGGCGAAATGCTCGCGCCTTCTGTGAGCGTCACCGAAACCGAATGCGCGGCGACGGGCGCCGCCGCCTGCGTCTTTGAGGCGCGCTGGTAAGCCCCGCGCCCCCTATACGGAAAGCGAAGCAATCCCTTAGCCGCTCTGCCCGGGAGGGTCGCTTGCGCTCCTCGCAATCACGGCGCGCGATTAGTTTCCGGCTGGAACGAGCCAGTCTTCGGCTGGCGCGTAGCCTTCGCCCACCGCCTTGCGATAATGCATCGTGAAGCCGCTGATCGCTTTCCGCAATGCATCGCCTGGCGTATCCGCCTCCGACGCGCAGCTCCAAAAGGGGCTCGGCTGGCGCGGCGTCTTGATCGCGTGGCTCAGGCGATAGGCCGTGCGCGAACCCCAGGTCCGGCGCAATCGAATGGTGACGACGGTCTCGAGCGTCCCGATCCGGATCATATAGGCGCCTTCGTCGTCTCGCCTTTGAACGACGCTGACGCAATCATCTTGAAGCGCGCTTTCCACTGTGCACACGGCGTCATCCCCCCTGCTTTGCGCCCAGCGAAACGAAAGCAAAGCTCCAAACTGCCGGTATTGAGACGTGCGCGACCATCGTTGTCAAAAATGGCTAAAAAGCGCCCGGCCGACGTGGCCATCGGCCGGGCGAAAAGCCGACGGTCAGGGCGCGGCCTTGCCGCCGAGTTCGGGGAAGTCCTGCAACATGCTCTGACCGTAAAGCGGCTTGCTCACGCCCTGATGACAGGTCCCGCAATTAGCCTTCGGGCTGTCGCCGAGCGGCCCTAACCGATTGGCGGGATAGAGAGGTTTTAGCGTTTCCAGATAGACGGCGTTCAGTTCCCGCATCATCTGCAAGCCGTTCCAGGCGGCCGTGCGCTGCGGCGCGCTCTGGGACCAATCCAGGAATGCGCGGCTATTGTGACAGAAGGTGCAATTAACGCCGAGCGCTTGTGACATGTGCATCATCAGCGCGTAGCTCTGCTCCGTTTGCTGGATGGAGGCGCCCCTTGTGGTCGGCAAGGCGGTTTTGCCGACAACGCGAATATTATCGTCGCCGAGCAGATGCGGCGTGAACGGATCGACGGGAAGCGCCGTCGTTCCATTCGACGTCGATGGATGGCCGAAACCATAGTTATGCGCCGCCATGCCGCCGGCGTGCCGCGCGCCCGGATTTTCGTACCAAACGTTTTTCGGCACAGGCTGGCCGCGATGACAGGTGTAGCAGGTGACGCCGACATCGCCGACATGCGACGTCCATTCCTTGTTGATGTCACGCGTCATTGCAATCATGCGCCGGGCAACGATCTTTGTGTAAACGCCGTCGTCGGCGAGATCGTCGGTGTGGCAATAGCCGCAACCCTGGTCGGGCGACACCCATTGCGTGATGGCGACCATCAGACGGTTGAACTCATCTGTGCTGAGGTCGGTCAGCACTTTCACGTTCTTGTAGGCGCTGGTCGCGCGCTCGCCCGAGGGCGACGCCTTGTCGATCGGCGCCGGCAAAGCGTTGGCCGCTTCCAGAATGCGCTTGTTCTGGGCGCTGATGAGCTGCTCCTGGCCCGTGCCGCGGTAGCCGGTTTGTGTGCTGATGATCGGCGGGCGAACCCATCCGGGAGTGAACAGCATGGCGACCGTGAGCAACGTCGCCACGACGATGCCGAGGAGAGAGAAAGCCAGTCTCATGGCGCGCCTCCGGGAGTGAGCGCAGGATCGACGACCGGCGCGAAGACATGAGGGTATTCCGGCGCAATCCCGTGCAGCACGCCCCAGAGATACCAATTGTCGACGACGGTGCCGGTCAGGAGAATGCCAATGCCGCCGCTCAACGGGCACAGCACGGCGAACCACCAGGCCCAGCGGTGGATCGACTCCATCGTTGCGTTGAAGCCCATTGTCCAGCGCCAGAACAGCGCCGCGCGCTCTGAGGCGGTGCCGCGATCAATGATCTGCTCGATCTCGCGCTCGCCGCCGAAGCGCCCGACCGCCAGAATCGTCGCGCCATGCATGGCGAAAAGCAGCGCCGATCCATAGAGGAAGGCGATCGAGAGCATGTGGAACGGATTGTAGAAGAGATTGCCGTAGCGGATGGAAAAGGCCGCGGTCCAATCCAGATGCGGGAAAATGCCAAACGGCACCGCCTCACTCCAGCTGCCCATCAGCAGCGGACGAATGAAGCCCAGCACCAGATAGAGCCAGATCGCCGAAAGAAAGGCCCATGCTGTATGCGTGCCGAGACCTAAGGCCCGCGCCCGGCGATACATGCGCCACCACCACAGCAACACGGATGACGTCAGGAAGAAGCCGGCGAACAGCCACCACCCGCCCTCGCTGAGCGGCGGAAAGATCTTGATTCCATATTGCGGCTTCGGCGGCTCAAGCGCCAGCCACGGCAATTGCCGCACGAACTGCACCGGATCCCAATTCACCGACGCCCACATGTTGAGGCCGATGATTTCGAAAGCGATGAATCCGAAGACAAGCGACAGCGTGCCGAGATAGCCGAGATAGATCGGCCCGATCTGCGCATTGCCGATGCGTCCGAGAAGATGGGAAAACGTCGCCCAACTCGTTCGCTTCATTCCGGGAACGGGAACGCCGGGGTGCGGCGCATCGGCGCGGACCTGAACCTGCGTAAAGATGTTCTGATAATAGGCCACGGTTCGTCTCCCTACGCGTTAGCGCCAGACGGGAAGATTGAGCCACCAGTTCCACCACTCGGGCCAGCCGCGAGTCCAGAACGGGCCGCTGATGATCATGCACACCGCGCTCCAGAATGCGGAGGACACCGCCAGAAACAGGCCGAGCCGATGAATGCCGAGCGTGCCGATGGAGTAGCCGATCGAGTCGCGGAAAAATGTGTCTTCGTGTGCGGGCGTCTTCACGGCCTCGCCCTTGCCGGGATTGGTCGCCGAAAGCACCAGCGCGCCGTGCAGCGACAAGGCGAAACATGTCGCGAAGAAGAACGACACCGCGATCATATGCGCGGGATTGTAGTGAAAATGCAGATATTGGTAGCCGGTGTTCGACACCCAATCGAGATGACTGATGATGCCGTAGGGGAAACCGAAGCCCCAGGCGCCCAGCAGCAGCGGACGAATCACGACGAGCGACACATAGGCGAAGATCGCGAAGCCGAAGGCGATGGGCACATGATAGT
>JALHNR010000302.1 GCA_022843525.1 Methylocystis sp.
CACGAAAAGCTTCTCGACCTTGCCGTCGCCGCCGGCGACCGTCACGACGCCGGCCTTCAGCGTGGTCATGACCGGCGCATGGTCCTTGAGCACGGTGAACTGGCCGTCGGCGCCAGGGGCGACGACCGACTCGACTTCGCCGGAGAAGAGATGCTTCTCGGGAGAGACGAGTTCGAAGTGGAATGCAGCCATGATGTTCTCCGACGGCGCTTTGCGTCCCGCCCGTCATGGCCGGGCTTGACCCGGCCATCCACGAAAACTGTTCAGCGTCTTGGCCGGAGCACGTCCGGCCAAAACGCTTTTTAAAAAGTTACGCCGCTTCCTTGGCGAGCTTCGCGGCCTTTTCGACCGCTTCTTCGATCGAGCCGACCATATAGAAAGCCGCCTCCGGCAGATGGTCGTATTCGCCTTCGACGAGTCCCTTGAACCCCTTGATCGTGTCGGCGAGCGCGACGAGCTTGCCGGGCGAGCCGGTGAACACTTCGGCGACATGGAAGGGCTGCGACAGGAAGCGCTCGATCTTGCGGGCGCGGGCGACGACGAGCTTGTCCTCTTCGGAAAGTTCGTCCATGCCGAGAATGGCGATGATGTCCTGCAGCGACTTATAGCGCTGCAGCGTCGACTGCACCTTACGCGCGACGTCGTAATGCTCCTCGCCGACGATCGCCGGCGACAGCATGCGCGAGGTCGAGTCGAGCGGATCGACCGCCGGATAGATGCCCTTCTCCGCGATCGAGCGCGACAGCACGGTCGTGGCGTCCAAATGGGCGAAGGAGGTGGCGGGCGCCGGGTCGGTCAGATCGTCGGCCGGGACGTAAATCGCCTGCACCGAAGTGATCGAGCCCTTGGTCGTCGTGGTGATGCGTTCCTGCAGCGCGCCCATGTCGGTGGCGAGCGTCGGCTGATAGCCCACCGCCGAGGGGATGCGGCCCAAAAGCGCCGACACTTCCGAACCCGCCTGGGTGAAGCGGAAGATGTTGTCGACGAAGAACAGCACGTCCATGCCGCGATCGCGGAAATCTTCGGCGACGGTGAGGCCCGACAGCGCGACGCGCATGCGCGCGCCCGGCGGCTCGTTCATCTGGCCGTAGACCAGCGCGCATTTGGAGCCTTCGCCGCCGCCCTTCTTGTTGACGCCGCCCTCGATCATCTCGTGATAGAGGTCGTTGCCTTCGCGGGTGCGCTCGCCGACGCCGGCGAAGACGGAATAGCCGCCATGCGCCTTGGCGATGTTGTTGATGAGTTCCATGATCAGCACGGTCTTGCCGACGCCCGCGCCGCCGAACAGGCCGATCTTGCCGCCCTTGGCGTAAGGCGCGAGCAGATCGACGACCTTGATGCCGGTCTCGAGAATCTGCGCTTCCGTCGCCTGCTCGGCGTAGGAAGGCGCCGGCTGGTGAATCGCGCGGCGCGACTTCGTGAGCATCGGACCCGCCTCGTCGACCGGCTCGCCGATGACGTTGATGATGCGCCCAAGCGTCTCGTCGCCGACCGGAACCGAAATCGGCGCGCCGGTGTCGGTGACTTCCTGACCCCGCACCAGGCCTTCGGACGAATCCATGGCGATGGTGCGCACGGAGTTTTCGCCCAGATGCTGCGCGACTTCGAGAACGAGGCGATTGCCTTGATTCGTCGTCTCGAGAGCGTTCAGAATCTCAGGCAATTGCCCGTCGAACTGCACGTCGACGACGGCGCCGATGACTTGGGTGATGCGCCCGCTGGGCTTATTGGCGGCCATGTTTCGTCCTCGTCCTAAAATGGCTCAGAGCGCCTCGGCGCCCGAGATGATTTCGATGAGCTCCTTGGTGATCATCGCCTGACGCGACCTGTTGTAGATCGTCGTCTGCTTCTTGATCATGTCGCCGGCGTTGCGCGTCGCATTGTCCATCGCGCTCATGCGGGCGCCCTGTTCGGAGGCGGCGTTCTCGAGCAGCGCGCGGAACACCTGCACGGAGATGTTGCGCGGCAGCAGCGTCGAGAGAATTTCGTCCTGTCCCGGCTCATATTCATAAGAAGCCTGCGGACCTTCGACGGGCGGCGCGTTTTCGTTCGAGGGAATTTGCGCCGGGATGAGCTGCTGCGCGGTCGGAATTTGAGCGATCACCGATTTGAAGCGCGAGAAGAACAGCGTCGCAACGTCGAAGTCGCCCTCTTCGAACATGCGGATGATCTTCTTGCCGATCTCATCAGCGGTGTCGAAGCCCATCTGCTTGACGCCGCGCAGCTCGATGACCTCGATGATGTTGCGCTCGTACTGGCGGCGGAGCTGCTCGAAACCCTTCTTACCGACGCAGAGGATCTTGACGGTCTTGCCCTGATCCTGAAGCCGCGCGATGTGCTCGCGGGCGAGACGCACGATGGAGGAATTGAAGGCGCCGCACAGGCCGCGCTCGGCGGTGGCGACGACCAGCAGATGCGTCTCATCCTTGCCATTGCCAGCCAAGAGCGGAGGTCCGCCCGCTGTCACGCTGGAAGCGAGGTTGGCGAGCACCGACTCCATGCGCTCGGCATAGGGACGCGCCGCCTCCGCCGCCGACTGGGCGCGGCGCAATTTCGCGGCGGCGACCATCTGCATGGCCTTGGTGATCTTCTGCGTCGCCTTGACGGAGGAGATGCGGTTTCGAAGATCCTTTAGCGAGGGCATATCGTTTTTGCCTGTCTCGTTTCACCAACGCCTATATGGCCGGGCGCGTTAAGCGAAGCTCTTCGCGAAGCTCTCGACGACGTTCTTGAGTTTGGCCGCGGTCTCGTCGGTGAGATCCTTCGTCGTGCGGATGCTCTCGAGAATGTCGCTGTGCTGCGAGCGCAGCAGCGCGAGCAAGCCGTCTTCGAAGGCGCGCACGCGATTGACCGGCAGCGGATCGAGATAGCCGTTGACGCCGGCGTAGATCACGCAGGTCTGCTCTTCCATCTTCAAGGGCGAAAACTGCGGCTGCTTCAAGAGTTCGGTGAGGCGGGCGCCACGATTCAAGAGGCGCTGCGTCACCGCGTCGAGGTCCGAGCCGAACTGGGCGAAGGCGGCCATTTCGCGATACTGCGCGAGTTCGCCCTTGATCTTGCCGGCAACCTTCTTCGTCGCCTTGGTCTGCGCCGACGAGCCGACGCGCGACACCGAGAGGCCGACGTTCACCGCGGGACGAATGCCCTGGTAGAAGAGATCGGTCTCCAGGAAGATCTGGCCGTCGGTGATCGAGATGACGTTGGTCGGAATATAGGCCGACACGTCGTTCGCCTGCGTTTCGATGACCGGCAGCGCGGTGAGCGATCCGGCCCCGCGATCGTCGGAAAGCTTCGCGGCGCGCTCGAGCAGGCGCGAATGCAGATAGAAGACGTCGCCCGGATAGGCTTCGCGGCCCGGCGGGCGGCGCAGCAGCAGCGACATCTGGCGGTAGGCGACGGCCTGCTTGGACAGATCGTCATAGATGATCACGGCATGCATGCCGTTGTCGCGGAAATATTCGCCCATCGCGCAGCCGGAGAAGGGCGCGAGGAACTGCATCGGCGCCGGATCGGAGGCCGTCGCGGCGACGATGATCGAATATTCGAGCGCGCCGCGCTCTTCGAGCACCTTGACGAATTGCGCCACGGTGGAGCGCTTCTGGCCGATGGCGACATAGACGCAGTAGAGCTTCGACTTCTCGTCGTCGCCGTCGTTCAGCGACTTCTGATTGAGGATCGTGTCGAGCGCGATGGCGGTCTTGCCGGTCTGGCGATCGCCGATGATGAGTTCGCGCTGGCCGCGGCCGATCGGGATCAGCGCGTCGACGGCCTTCAGGCCCGTCGCCATCGGCTCATGCACGGATTTGCGCGGAATGATGCCAGGCGCCTTCACGTCGACGCGCGAACGCTGAGCCGTCTTGATCGGGCCCTTGCCGTCGATCGGATTGCCGAGCGCGTCGACGACGCGGCCCAGGAGCTCCTTGCCGACGGGAACCTCGACGATGGCGCCGGTGCGCTTGACCGTCTGGCCTTCCTTGATGTGGCGGTCGTCGCCGAAAATCACGATGCCGACATTGTCGGTTTCGAGATTGAGCGCCATGCCCTTGGTGCCGTCCTGGAATTCGACGGTCTCGCCGGCCTGCACATTGTCGAGTCCGTAGACGCGCGCAATGCCGTCGCCGACGGACAGAACCTGGCCGACCTCGGTGACCTCGGCCTCGGCGCCAAAGTTGGCGATCTCCTTTTTGAGGATCGCGGAAATTTCTGCGGCGCGGATATCCATCAGCCGACCTCTTTCATGCGTGTGCGGATTGAGTTGAGCTTGGTGCGCACGGAGGCGTCGACCATGCGTGAACCGATTTTGACGATCAGACCGCCGATGATCGACGGATCCGTCGTCACCTGGAGATCGATGGTCTTGCCGCCGGTGACGCCGGCGAGCGTCTGGCGCAGCGCGGCTTCATGATCCGGCTTCAGCGCCGCCGCGATCGTCACATCGGCGCGCACCAGGCCCTTGGCCTTGTCGTGCAGGCGGCGATAGGCGGCGATCATGTCGGAGATGACGAAGAGACGTCGCTTGGCGGCGACGAGACGGATGAAATTGGCGGCGATGCCGGAGATCTGGCCCTTGTTGAGAACGGGCTCGAGAGCGTCGAGCTGCTCCTTGGCGGAGAACACCGGGCTTTTGACCATGCGCTTGAGATCGTCGCTGCCGTCCAGCAGAGTCTTGAATCGATCGAGCGCCGCGGCGACGTCATCGGCGGCGTGATTTTCCGTCGCCAAATCATAGAGTGCGGAGGCGTAGCGACCTGCAACGCCTGATAAGGAATCCCCGTCTTGAGCCACTTGGTTCGCTCGTCAATCTACGCCGTTTGGAGACGCCGCTCGCAGTGCAAGGTGCACGGTCGCGACGATTAAGCGGTTAGCCTCAAACGACGGATGCTGTAGGAAAAGGAACGAGGGCCGCTGCGCCCCAGCTCCAAGGCGAGCGTCCCCTAACACAGGCATTTTGGGGGCGCAACCCTGTCACATTGCCGCGATTTTTGGCGCCGGCCCAAAACCCGGCCAAGCAACAGCTACGAAGGAGGCATCATTCATGACCAGAGCGGTCGTCGGAATAATCGGCGGGTCAGGCGTTTATGATCTACCGGGGCTCGCCAACATCCGCCGCGAGCGGGTCGCGACGCCCTGGGGCGCGCCTTCCGACGAACTCGTCTTTGGCGAACTCGGCGCGACCCAGGCGGTCTTTTTGCCGCGGCACGGGCGCGGCCATCGGCTCTCGCCCTCGACCATCAACTATCGCGCGAACATCGATGCGTTGAAGCGCGCCGGCGTCACCGATCTGATTTCGGTTTCGGCCTGCGGCTCGTTCAGATCGGAGCTTTACCCCGGTCTCTTCGTGCTGATCGATCAATTCGTCGATCGCACCTTCGCGCGGCGATCCTCCTTCTTTGGCGACGGCTGCGTCGCGCATGTGTCGATGGCGCATCCGATCGCCCCGCTGCTGTCGGCGCGCATCGGGGCGGCGGCGAAAGACGAGAACATCGATCATGTCGCCGGCGGAACCTATGTCTGCATGGAAGGCCCGCAATTTTCCTCCTACGCCGAATCGCTCACCTACAAGGCCGCCGGCTATGACGTGATCGGCATGACGGCGATGCCGGAAGCCAAGCTCGCGCGGGAGGCC
>JALHNR010000303.1 GCA_022843525.1 Methylocystis sp.
AGTCGACGTCTTCGATGCTGGCCTGCTGGCGGAGTTTTGCTGCGCGCAGCCTGGCCGTCAGCCGCTTGTCGCGTCGAAGAGACGCTTCTCGATCAAGTAGCAGCGCGAGCCAGTCGTTGCGGTCGATCCCTTTCGCCTCATCTGTCTCTGCGAGTTCGGCGAAAGCCTTGGCCATTCCGTAAAGGCCGAGAACGTGAAGCTGGTCGAGGGTGGGATGTTTGAGCAAGTGAGCCTCTCCTTCAATGGTAGTAGCGCGGGCCGCGGATATTGGGGTGAAGGATCGGAGCCGCGTCCGCGGCGCGTTTTGGCGCCGGCTTCCGATCGAGCTTGTTGTCGAGGATGGATTTGATCGAGCCGTAGGTCTTCGCGCCGATCTCGATGGCGCGTTCCGCTGCGGCCTCGACGCGCTCGGACCCATAGGGCCGACAAGGCGGACGATGCCCAGACAAGATAGCCCTGCTCGGGATGCGGCCGCGTCTTCAAAATCTGCTCGCAGAACGCCGCGGCCGCCGGGCCGATGTTGCGCGCATCTTCACGGATGCGCTCGATGGTCAAGCCGGCGTAGCGCCGGTGGCTCGATGGCATGTGCTCGGAGATCGTCGTGTGCTTGTGATTCCGGCTCATCCGCAAATGCACGGCGATACGTTCGCCTCGATAAAAAATCTCGACGCCGCGGACGGTCAGGCGCGACTCGACCTCCGCTCGGGCGAAGCGACAGGGCACGGAGTAATAATGCGCGTCGATCTCGACGTGATAATCGATGCCGACGCGGTGCAGGCGCCATTCGCAATATTCGTGAGGCTCGACTGGAGGCGCCTTCAACGCCGGGCGGTAGATCCCGTCGAACAATTGGCGGTGACGCCGAGCCGGCGGATGCGCCGCTCCTCGTTGAGATTTTTCAGCATCTCGCCGATCGCGGCGTTAACCTCCGCGAGGCTGTAAAAGGTTTGCCGGTGACCGCGCTTGCTGCGCCGGTTGGCGTAAAGCGCCGCCTCCAGCGCGTCGTCGTTCACTCCCTCCGTCAGCGGCCAGGAGAGCCCGGCGCCCTCCGCGCGTTCGAGCGCTTCCCGAACCGTCGAACGCGGCATGCCGAGACGCCGGGAAATCTCGTGCGCTGAAACCGACGCGGCCTTCAGCCGAATAATCTCGCGCGCCTGGCGCATCGTAATCCGCTCCGCTGGCATGAATCGCTCCCCCTCGGATTGCGGTGAGCCGCTGCACGAAATCACCCGGGCGGGATCATTCCGTTGCAGGGGGCGGCAACATCTCGGAATTGGGGGGTGCCATCATTCCGTAACGGGTGGGTGCCTTCATCTCGTTTTAGGGGGTGCCATCAAGCGGAATCAGCACTCGCGGAGTTGCCCGATCCGCAGGCACCAGGCTGGATGCCTTACGCGACGCAAGAAATCGACTAATCATTCTGTACACAGTCGATCGGCTGACACCAAAGGTCATGCGCGCGGCATCGACAACGTCTCGCGTCGCTTTCCATCCAGTTGCCTTCAACAGGTCGCGCGGAAATTGGTCTCGGCGTTCGGCCTCCTGCCAACGCGGATCGTTTGGATCGTCGATGAGACCGGCCATGTCGATATAGTAAGGTCGATCAACCGGTCGATCAATCTCAATTGAAACCGAAAATTTGCCGATATAGTCTCAATTGAAACCGAAATCGGACTGAGACTGATTTTTCCTAAGCCGTTTTCAAAAGATCTTGAGTCTCATCTTGAAACCGAAATCGACAACTCCTCCCGGCGACGCCAGCCAATGATGGCAAAACGTCCATAAGCGAGGCCATTGCCGAGCGACCCAAGAACCGCGCCAAACTGCTGGCGACGGGGGTCGCCATTTTGGAGAAGTCGACATGAACCACGAATTTTTCAACGAAGCGGCCCCAGGGGTGCTCTTCCAGCATGCGCTCGATCAGAGCGATGGCTGCGGGAACGTCGAGAGCAACTTCGTCGTATTGGCGCACGAGCTGGCCGCCGAATAGCATCAACGCCAGAGCGATGGACGCGAGCGAGCCCAGCGCAACGACACCGAGCGACAAGCCCTGTGACAGCCCAAGGCGCGCGGAGAGTTGCTCGGCGACGCCGCGCCAGGCGAGCGCAATGAGGATCGTCGCGAAAACTGCTGGGAGAAGGTCCGTCAACTTCCATAGGAGGAATGAGACCGCGACTGTCGCCGCCGCGATCGTTGCCACGACGGCCGTCCGCGAAGCGAAGTCGCCCAGATTACTGCTCTTGTTCAAAAAGTTAATTTTCATGGCGCGCTCGGACTGCTTTCGTCGGTGATCATAAGTGCCCGCACGCGCCACGAAAAGCAGCCGTCGAGCCGATAATTTCTAAACGCGCAGTGGACGGCAGAGATTCAAACGCTATCCATCGGGACAGATCATGGAACAGACGCTCGATGTACGCGGGCGCAACTTCGCCCACCCCTCAAGTGATACGGGCTCACCACGCGCGTACAGGACATTCGGCGGCGGCAAGACTTCCCGTTCGAATGATCTCGTAGGGTGACTATTCGTGCGTCGCCCCTGAACTTGGCGCGACGACGAACAGCGGCGGCTCTTGATTGACATCAATTTTCTGGCCGACTTCGCCATTGCGCGAAATCACCGTGCCGTCGACGGGCGAGATGATGTCCGTCAGCGCAAGATCCTTCTGCGCCGCCGCAAGCGCCTTTTGAATTCGCGCGACGTCAGCTTCGTCAGCGGCAGCCCGCGCCTTCTCCCTCTCGTAGATGACGCGCGACTTGTCGAGCGCCGCTCGGGACCTCGCGCCGCGTGCATTGAGATCCTGCCTTCGCTCGAAATCCGTTCGCGCACGCAAGAGCGCGCTTGCGCTCCCTTCGCGCCGCTGCTGAGCGTTTGCCAAAGCCGCCTTTTCGCGAGTCACCGCAGCCTCGAAAGGCCGCGGATCGATCTTGCCGCAGAGCTGGCCCGCTTTGATTGCGGCGTTTTTCTCGCAGAACAGCGCATCTATTCTCCCGGACACCCGCGCCCCGAAGGTCACTGGAGTCGGCGCATCCGTCCTCTCCGTTGGTGTTCCCGAATGGATCGAAGCGCTCTCGCGCAGGTCTTCACTCACATATTGATTGGCGGCGCCTCGATGCAGATACGAATAGACTTCTCCGGCGATTAGAGCCAACACCGCGAGCCCGCCCAACAGCGCATGCAATTTGCTCGACCCGCCGGAAGCCGGGCGCGATGGGCCTTGCGCGACGGCCCGTTGCATCTCCAGCGCGATGGGCTCCGCGAGCTTTTCCGAGACCGACGATAAGCGACGCCTGGACCGATAGGCGCGAATGACGAATTTTTCAGCCTCGACGATGAGGAAGAAAACAAACCCGCCCAGAAACAGCCAAGGCCAGACATCGAGAGGGATGGCGGCGGCGCCGAACAAACGCTGCAGCGGCGGCGCATAAGTGAACAGAAGCTGGAGAATGATAACCGCGCCGACGCCGAGCGGCACATAGCGGTTGCCAAGATGCGCGGCGATCGACAGCGACGAATCCGTCTTGAAGCGGCTGTTGAACAGATAGAAGACCTGGCCGATGACGAGCGCATTGACTGCAACGGCGCGCGCAAGTTCGTCGGCGGCGTCTTGCGACTTCATCCAGAAGAACGCCGACAGGGTGAGGACAAGCAGCGCCAGACCAACAAAGATGACTCGCCATATCGCGAAGCCGTCGAGTATCGGTCGCGACACCGCGCGCGGGGGACGCTGCATCACGTCGATCTCGTGCGGCTCGAAGGAGATGACGAGCCCAAGCGCCACCGACGTCACCATGTTGACCCAAAGGATCTGCGGAGCCGTGATCGGCAAGATGAATCCGACGACGATCGCGACGAGAATGACCAGCGCCTGGGCGACGTTGGTTGGCAACATGAAAAGCAGAGCCTTTTCAATATTGTTGTAGACCGTCCGCCCTTCACGAACCGCCGCCGTGATCGACGCGAAATTGTCGTCGGCGAGCACCATCGCCGCGGCTTCCTTCGTGACCTCGGTGCCTTTGATGCCCATCGCCACGCCAATATCGGCGCGTTTGAGCGCCGGCGCATCATTAACGCCGTCGCCGGTCATCGCCACGACCTGACCGTTCGCCTGGATCGCTTTCACGAGCCGCAGTTTGTGCTCGGGGCTGGCGCGCGCGAAAACGTCAACATTGCGTACCGTCTCTTGGAGCGCGGCGTCGTTCATCTCTTCGATTTCGGCGCCGGCGACGGCGGTTCTCCCGTCGCCGATGCCGAGCATCTTGGCGATCGCCGCCGCCGTGATCTTGTGATCGCCGGTGATCATCGTCACCCGAATGCCGCCATTGTGGCATTCGGCGACGGCCTCGACCGCTTCCTTACGCGGCGGGTCCATCAGTCCGACCAGCCCTAAAAGGATGAGGTCGCGAGGCAAATCCTCGGGCGCCAGACTCGTTGTCTCAAAACGCGGATTGGGCAGCCAGGCTAGTCCCAGCACGCGTTCGCCCTGGGCCGCGAGCCGGTTCGACGCCTGCATCCAATAATCGCGCATCAGCGGCGCGGGAACGCTTTCAGTTTGCTGCCGGCTGCAGTGCGCAAGGATGACTTCGGGGGCTCCCTTGACGAGCAGCATGCGGCCGCCGCCCGCGTCCTCATGCAAGGTCGCCATGAATTTGTGTTCGGACTCAAAGGGTATCGCGTCGATCCTGCGCCGCCCCGCTCTTTCGGCTTGCCGGTCGAACCCCAGTTTGGCGGCGAAAGGATAAAGCGCGGCCTCGGTGGGGTCGCCTTCGACCTTCCACACGCCGTCCGATTGGCGCAGCTCGGAGTCGTTGCAAAGCGCCGACACCATCGCCATGCGCTTGAGGACGACGCTTTCGCCCGCCGGCTTGCCGTCGCCCAGCACCTCGCCTTCGCTCGCATAGCCATCGCCCGTGACACGATAATGAGAATCAGCGCTGACAGCCGAAGCGACCATCATCTCCATGAGCGTCAGCGTGCCGGTCTTGTCGGAGCAAATTCTCGATACGGATCCGAGCGTTTCGACTGCGGGAAGGCGGCGGATGATGGCGTTGCGCTGCGCCATACGCTGCACCCCGATCGCCATCGTAATCGTGATCAGCGCAGGCAAGCCTTCGGGGATCACCGAGACGGCGATGCCCACTACCGCTTGAAAAGCCTCGACGAACGGCAGGTCACGCACCCATCGCCCATAGGCGAAGATCAGGACGCTGATGACGCCGATCACTTTCGCGATCGTGTGTCCGAACTCTTTGATTTGGCGCAGCAGGGGCGTTTCAAGCACATTGACCGCGGCCAGCATCTGATTGATGCGGCCGAGCTCCGTCGCTGCGCCCGTGCCGACGACGATCCCCAGGGCGCGACCCGAGACGACCAGAGTGCCTGAGAACGCCAAGTTCTCGCGATCTCCGACCGTCGAATTTTCCGGCGTCAGGTCCGTCGACTTGTCCGCCGGCACGGACTCCCCCGTCAGGGCGGCTTCGTCAGTTCGCAGGTTTTTCACCTCGATGAGGCGAATGTCCGCGGGTATGCGGTCGCCTGATTCGAGAAGCACGACGTCGCCTGGAACGAGTTCCTCCGCGGCGACGACGCGCGTCTCGCCATCGC
>JALHNR010000304.1 GCA_022843525.1 Methylocystis sp.
AGACCCGCAGCAGCGACTGCTTATGGAGGTGGCGTGGGAATCCATGGAGGACGCTGGCGTCGTTCCGGAAACGCTCGCGGGCTCCGAAACAGGCGTCTACATTGGCGGCTTTACGCTCGACAGCATGCTCGATCAGCTGAGCCCGTTTAATCGGGAGAATATCAGCATCCATTCGGGCACCGGCGCGCTGATGACGCTGCTGTCGAACCGTCTGTCCTACTTCTTCGACTTGCGCGGCCCGAGCCTTTCGGTGGACACCGCCTGCTCTTCGTCGCTCGTAGCCGTGCATCTCGCCTGCCAGGATATTTGGCGTGGTCACGTTTCCATGGCGCTGGCAGGCGGCGTCAACGTCATGTTGCGGCCCGAGTATCCGATGATCATGGGCAAGGGCCACTTCCTGGCGCCGGACGGCTATTGCAAGAGTTTCGACGAACGCGCCAATGGCTATTCGCGTGGCGAGGGCGCCGGCGTGATCCTGCTCAAGCCCTATGCCGCCGCCATGCGCGATGGAGATCACGTCTACGCGACGATACGCGGCACGGGCGTCAATCAGGACGGGCGCACCGACGGCATCACAATGCCGAGCGGCGAGGCGCAGGAGGCGCTGATTCGGCGTGTCTACGCTCAAAGCGGCGTGCCATTCAGCAATGTGCGCTACGTCGAGGCGCATGGCACGGGGACGCCGGTGGGCGATCCGATCGAAGCCGGCGTGCTTGGACGCACGATCGGCGCCGGCCGCGAGGTTGACGACGCCTGCCTGATCGGTTCGGCGAAATCGACGATCGGCCATCTCGAAGCGGCGGCGGGCGTCGCCGGACTCATCAAGGCGGCGCTCTGTCTTGATCGAGGGGCCGTGCCGCCGCAAGCCAATCTGCAGAATCCCAACCCGAAGATTCCCTTCCGGGAACTCGGCGTTCGCTTGCCGACCAGCCTCGAGCCGTTTTCGCAGGGCGATGAGGACGTATATTGCGGAGTCAATTCTTTCGGCTTTGGCGGCACCAACGCGCATGTGGTCCTTCAGCGCGCAGAGAAGCCGCGGTTGGAAGAGAAGAAGGATGGGTCGGCGGGAGAGCAAATTCTCACCCTTTCTGGCCGCGATCCCAAAGTGCTCACCATTCTCGCCCGCTCCTATGCGCAGATGCTCTCGCGCGGCAGACGTGCGGCGCTTGAGGACATTTGCCATTCCGCGCGAATTCGACGCTCCGCCCACGAATGCCGACTGAGCGTCGTCGCCGCTTCGGCCGCCGAAATGGCGACGGAGCTCGAGCAGTTCGCCGCACATGGCTACAGCGACCACGTCATTCAGGGCAAGGCGGCTCGGCGAGCCGAGTCGCGACCGGTTTTCGTGTTTACCGGCATGGGCCCCCAATGGTGGGGCATGGGCCGGCAATTGCTCGAGAATGAACCGGTCTTCCGCAAGGCGGCGGAGGAGATCGACGCGATCTTCCGCCCGCTCGCCGGCTTCTCCATCCTCGAGGAGATGCGCGAGGACAAAAGCCGCTCACGGATCAAAGAGACGCGTATCGCGCAACCCGCGAATTTCGTCGTGCAGGTCGCCCTGGCCGAACTTCTCCGTTCCTGGGGCGTCTATCCGGCGGCGGTGGTCGGACACAGCGTCGGCGAGGTGAGCGCCGCCTATGTCTCGGGGGCGCTCAGCCTCGAGGACGCCGTCGCTGTCTCTTATCATCGCAGCCGACTTCAGCAGCTGGCCGCCGGCAAAGGGCGCATGCTAGCGACCGGTCTCAATAGAGAGCAGGCCGAGCGCATTCTGGAGTCCTATCCGGATACGGTTTCAGTCGCCGCGATCAACAGCGTGTCGACGGTCACCTTGGCTGGCGATGGCGAAGCGCTGGCGTCAATCGCCGAGCAGCTCGCCAAGGACGAAGTGTTCAACCGATTCCTCGATGTCGAAGTCGCCTATCACAGCCCCCAGATGGAGCCGCTGAAGCCGGAGCTGCGGGAGTCCCTGCGCGGGCTTCGCCCGCAAACGCCGCACACGACGCTCTATTCCACCGTCACCGGTCGTCGCGTCGAAGGGCCCGACTTGGACGCGGAATATTGGTGCGGCAACATGCGGGAGCCTGTGCTGTTCGCCGATGCGATGGTCGCCATGGTCGCCGACGGACTAAGCGGCTTTCTCGAGGTCGGCCCGCATCCCGTGCTCGCGACGTCGATCAAGGAAGTTTTGCGCGCCAGCGAGGCGGGCGGCGTTTCGATCGCCACCTTACGCCGTGAGCATCCTGAGCGCGCGACGGTGCTCGCCGCCCTCGGCGCGCTCTATGTGAACGGCTATGACGTGAACTGGCGCGCGCTTTCTCCCGCCGGCGCGCGCTTCGTGAAGCTGCCTCTGTATCCCTGGCAGCGGGAATATTATTGGAACGAGACGAGCGCCGCCGCGATCGATCGACTTGGCCACACGGAGCACCCGCTGCTGGGAAGCCGCGTGTCGTCTCCCATGCCGACATGGGAGCATGATCTCGGCAGGCCATCGATCTCCTTTCTGGCCGATCACGTCATCGAGGGATCAATCATCTTTCCGGCCGCGGGCTATATCGAGCAGGGTCTGGCGATGGCGGCGCTGCTTGATGGCGGACAGGCCAGTTACACGCTCGAAGATCTTTCGTTCCTCAGGCCGCTCGTCTTCCCGACTCTCAAAGATCCGATTGTTCGGGCGACCTACGATCGGAGCTTGAGGGAGTTCCAGATCTACGGTCAGACGGATGACGAAACCAACTCTTGGACGCTGCACGCGATGGGCCGGGTGCTCGCCTTGCCGTCGCCTCGCAGCGGCGCCGAGTCATTGGCTAAGGTGAAGGAGAGAATAGGGGAGTCGGTCGACGTCGCCGAGCTTTATGATCGGTTGGCCGCGCACGGGCTGGCCTATGGTCCGCACTTCCGCACAATTCGCAATCTGATGCGGAACGGCGACGAGATACTGGCGGAACTTGAGGTGATTCAGGGGCCCTCGGAGGAGCTTGAGGCTTATCAGCTTCATCCGGCTCTCCTTGACGGCGCCATCCAAACGCTTGTGGGCGCGATCGGGGACAAGCTCCAGGAATCGACCTATCTGCCGGTCGGCGTTGGTCGAGTGGTTTTTCACGCGGGAAGCGGCGCTCCGCTCTGGGCGCACGGGCGCGTGAACGATCATTCCTCGGAAGGGTTCGAGGGCGACCTCATTCTCTATCGCGCCGATGGCAGCGTCGCGGCGGAAGTCCTCGGCGTCAGATGCAAGGCGCTCCAGACGAAAAAGCTCACGCCAGAAGAGCGGCTTGAAAGCCGATCCTACGGGCTCGCTTGGGAGGTCAAGCCGCTTGGCGAAACCGATCAACAGACCGGAGATTGTCTGCTCTTCGCCGCAAATCCGGACTCTTGCAAGGAACTCGCGGCAGCGCTTGAAGAGACCGGAGCCAAAGTTCGGATGGTGGACGCGCAGTCGCTGACGGACGTCGTCGCCGCGCGCAAGCTTATCGACGAAAGCCCGCAGCTTCGCGCCATCGTCTTCGTGGGCGAATCGACGCCGGGCGCGCAGGACGCGGTGAGCGATCTTGGCGAAGCCAAGCGCCTTCTCCGCCTTGCGCAAGCGCTCGAAGGTCGGGACGCGGGCGAGGACGCTTCCCCCAGATTGTTCGTCGTGACGTCGCTCGCGCAGCCGCTGCCGGGTGCGCAGACGGTGAATCTGGCGCACGCCGCGCTGATCGGTCTGGCGCGCACGATCGCCGGCGAAAATCCCCAATTGAGATGCACCGCCGTCGACGTCGATCCCCTTGAGGCGAGCCGCAGTCTCCTCGCGCGGCAAATCCTCAGCGACGATCCTGAGACTGAGGTCGCGTTGCGCGGCGATGTGCGGCGCGTGCAACGGCTTGTTCCGGCGGCCGCTCTCCGCCAGGAGGAGGAGGAGCCCGAGACGCGCACCGTCTCCGCCACCTCCGTGCAGGCCTTCCGCCTGTCGCGCGGAGCCGAGAACCGCCTCGAGAGCCTGCGCTTCGAGGAGGCTCCTCGGCCGGCTCCCGCCGCAGGCGAAATCGAAATCGAAATCAAGGCCGCGGCGCTCAACTTCAAGGACGTGCTGAAGGTCCTGGGCATGTTGCCCGCCAAGGCGCTGGAGGGCTCCTATCACGGCGCGGAGCTCGGCATGGAGGCGGCGGGCGTCGTCACCGCCGTCGGCGAAGGGGTGACGGCCTATAAGGTCGGCGACGAGTTGATGGGCTCCTTCAAAGGCTCCTTCAGTTCCCATGTGCGCGTTCCCGTCGATCGCCTGCTCGCCATGCGCAAGCCTTCGTCCTTGACGTTCGAAGAGGCCGCCAGCGTTCCCGTCATCTTCATGACGGCCTATTACGCCCTGCATGACATCGCACGGCTGAAGGCTGGCGAAACCGTGCTCATTCACGCCGCCGCCGGCGGCGTGGGGCTCGCGGCGATCCAGGTCGCGAAATCGATCGGCGCACGTATCTTCGTCACGTCGGGAAGCGAGGCGAAACGCGACTATCTGCGCACGCTGGGCGTGGAGCAGGTCTTCGACTCGCGCAGTCTCGAATTCGCCGACGGCGTCCTGAAGTCGACCGGCGGCCGGGGCGTCGACGTCGTCCTCAACTCGATCGCGGGAGAGACGCTGGTCAAAAGCTTGGAGGTGACGGCTCCTTTCGGACGGTTCGTGGAGATCGGCAAGCGCGACATCGTCGAGAACGCGCGCCTGCCGCTGCTGCCCTTCAACAAGAATCTCCTGTTTGCGGCGATTGATCTCGATCGACTCATGGCCGAGCAGCCGAGTGCGATTCGAGAACTTCTCGCCCAGATCTGGGACCGTTTCGAGCATGGCGATCTCCGCCCCACGCCTGTGACCATCTTCCCGCTGCACGAGGCCGCGGACGCGTTTAGGTTCATGGCGCAATCAAAGCAGACCGGTAAAATCGTCCTGTCCTTCAGCGACCCGGCGCGCGTCGAAGTCGTGCCGGAGGAAGTCGAGAAAAAGCTGATTCAGCCGAAAGCCACCTACATGGTGACCGGCGGCTTCAGCGGCTTCGGCCTGAACGCTGCGCGTTGGCTGGCGCAGCAAGGGGCGGAGAATCTGGTCCTCGTCAGCCGCAGCGGCGCCGCCTCCAGCGAGGCGCGACGCGCGGTGACGGCGCTCGAAGCGCAAGGCGTCAACGTCATGAGCGTCGCCGCCGACGTCAGCGTCGAAGCCGACGTGGCGGCGATGATGGCGCGGATCGACCTTGAACTTCCGCCGCTGCGCGGCGTGGTGCATTCGGCGGCCGTGTTGGATGACACCGTGCTTTCTGGACTCACCGACGAACGGTTCGACGCGGTCTATCGCCCCAAGGCGGTCGGCGCCTGGAACCTGCACCAAGTGACCCGTAACGCGCCGCTGGACTTCTTCCTGTGTTTTTCGTCGATTTCGGCGCTCATCGGCAATCCTGGGCAAGGAAACTATGTCGCGGCCAACGTCTTCCTCGACATGCTCGCGCACTACCGGCAGACGCTCGGCCTTCCCGGTCAAAGCGTCAATTGGGGCGCGATTGGCGACGTCGGAATGTTGACGCGTGACAAGACGGTTGCGCAGCACCTCGCGCGGGCGGGCA
>JALHNR010000305.1 GCA_022843525.1 Methylocystis sp.
ATCCAGAGCAAAACCAGCATTTCTGGATCGGCTCTGGATTCCGGTCAGTCCTTCGGCCTGCCGGGAATGACAGGCTAAGCGAATAGTTCAACCGGTAGTCGCCTCAAACGTGAATCGCGCGGCCGAAGGCGGCGAGCACGCTCTCATGCATCGTTTCAGACAGCGTCGGATGCGGAAAGATCGTGCGGATCAGCTCTTCTTCGGTCGTCTCGAGATTCATGGCGATGACGAAGCCCTGAATCAGTTCCGTCGCTTCGACTCCAAAGATATGCGCGCCGAGCAGCCGCCCGCTCTTGGCGTCGAAGATCGTCTTCACGACGCCTTCGAGTTCGCCGAGCGCGATCGCCTTGCCATTGGCGAGATAGGGGAAGCGGCCGATCTTCACGTCGATCCCCTGCTCTTTCGCCTTCGCCTCGGTCAGGCCGACGGACGCGACCTGCGGATGGCAATAGGTGCAGCCTGGAATGCGCGACCTGTCGAGCGCGTGCGCGTCCAATCCCGCGATCGCCTCGACGCAGGATACGCCCTCGTGCTCCGCCTTATGCGCAAGCATCGGGCCGCCGGCGACATCGCCGATCGCGTAAACGCCTTCGACATTGGTGCGCCCCAGGCCGTCGATCTTGATGACGCCGCGCTCGAGGGCGACGCCGAGCGCTTCTAGCCCAAGATTTTCGACATTGGCGACGACGCCGATCGCCGACAGCGCGCGTTCCACTTCGAGCGTCTGCGGCTCGCCGTCCGCGGGCTTCAGCGTCACGACGAGGCTGTCGGCCTTCTTCTCGACGCCCGTCACCGTCGTCGCGACACGGATGTCGATCCCCTGCTTCTTGAAAGATCGATGCGCCAGAGCGGCGATCTCTTCGTCCTCGCTCGGGAGAATATGCGGCAACGCTTCGACGAGAATGACCTCGACGCCAAACGTCCGATAGAATGAAGCGAATTCGACGCCGATGGCGCCGGCGCCGACGATGAGCAGCGATTTCGGAAAGCGCTCCGGCTTCATCGCCTCGAAATAGGTCCAGACGAGTCGCCCATCGGGCTCGAGGCCCGGCAGCACGCGCGGGCGCGCGCCGGTCGCAATGATGATGTGTTTCGCCTGATAGACGCCGTGGTCGAGCCTCGTTTTCGGCGAGGGCGCTTGCGGCGGCATGGGCGGTTTGGTCGGCGCGGCGACGCGCACCTCGCCCTTTCCGGCAAGCGTCGCCTCCCCCCAAATCACGTCGATCTTGTTCTTCTTGAGCAGAAACGCCACGCCGCCATTGAGCCGCGTCGCCGCCTCGCGCGAATGCGCGACGATGCGCGCGACGTCGGCGCTCAGGGCGCCTGGCGAAACGCCGAAGCGCTCGCCCTCCTTGGCGAGGCGATAGACCTCGGCGGAGCGCAGCAGCGCTTTCGTGGGGATGCAGCCCCAGTTCAGGCAAATGCCGCCGAGATGTTCGCGCTCGACGACCGCCGTCTTGAGGCCCAATTGCGCGGCGCGGATCGCGGCGACATAGCCGCCGGGCCCCCCGCCGATGACGATGAGATCATATGTGTCGGTCATGTTCGCCTCAGCTCAAGTCGATTATAGAGCAGCCCGGCGCTCAGGCGAGATAACTCCGCCGACACAGTTTCAACTCGGAGAATTCAGAAGCTTAAAAGATCACGAAAACGAAAAGCCTCCCGCAGCCGGGTGCGGGAGGCTCGAATCTGTTCGCGACGTAAGTCTTAGGCGGCCTGCGGCAACGCGGATTTCGCCTGCGCCACGATCGCCGCGAAGGCTTCGGGCTGGTGGATGGCGAGATCCGACAAAACCTTGCGGTCGACTTCGATCCCGCCCTTGGCGAGCCCGTCGATGAAGCGCGAATAGGTCAGCCCGTGCTCGCGCACGGCGGCGTTGAGCCGCTGAATCCACAACGCGCGGAACACGCGCTTTTTTGCCTTACGGTCGCGCGTCGCATATTGCATCGAGCGGTCGACGGCGGCCTTGGCGGCGCGGATGGTATTCTTGCGGCGGCCGTAGAAACCTTTGGCGGCCTTGAGGGTCTTCTTGTGCTTGGCGTGCGATGTGACGCCGCGTTTGACGCGAGCCATGACGAAACTCCTTTGCGGAAAAATTGCGCTCTTGCGATCAGCCGTTCGGCAGGAAGTATTTCTTCACGTTGTCGCCGTCAGTCTTGAACAAGACGGCCGTGCCGCGCAGATTTCTGATCTGCTTGTTCGTCCGCTTGATCATCCCGTGGCGCTTGCCCTGCTGGGCGTAGACCACTTTCCCGGTGCCGGTGATCTTGAAGCGCTTTTTCGCGCCGGATTTCGTCTTCAGTTTGGGCATTTTGCTCTCCCGGGCGCTGGGCCCTGTTGTTTGCGCCGCAGGGGATTGGTCCAAACGACGCTTGTTCGCGCGAGCGAAAGAACCGCCACGGCAGCCCATCACTGGCCGGGCGGTTCTGTAGAGCGCGGTTTATTGCCCAATGCCGGGGGAAACGCAAGTCCGCACAAGCCTTGAGAGCGCCTGGTGTAGACGGCTCCGCCTCTTAGCGAGTCCGCCCGCGACTTTGGGTTAACCGAACAGAGAGACTAAGAAGTTAAAGGCGTAGCGTTAAACTCAATAAATAAGAGCATTTTTATCAGGGTTTGAAGAATAGGCGCAAAGCGCTAAATGTCTCTGATTGGAAACGATTCGGAGCGCATTATGAATGTGCATGCATCTGTCGAAGGCGCGATTGCCGCGGACTGTCCGGTCAATTCCCATAATGAGTGGGATCCACTGGAGGAGATCATCGTCGGCCGCCTCGAAGGCTCGACGATTCCTTCCGACCATCCGGTCGTCACCTGCAACATCCCCGGCATGGCCGCGCGCGCCCAATCGCTCGCCGCGGGCTTCCGCTTTCCGAAGTTCATGATCGAGCCGGCGCAGCAGGAGCTCGACGGTTTCATCGCTTTGCTCGAATCGCTCGGCGTCACGGTGACGCGGCCGGAGCCCTTCAATCACAAGGCGAAATTTTCGACGCCCTATTGGTCGTCGCGCGGCTTCTGCAATTCCTGCCCGCGCGATTCCATGCTCGTTTTCGGCGACGAAATTCTGGAAACGCCTATGGCCTGGCCCTGTCGCTATTTCGAGACGCACAGCTATCGGCCGATCCTGAAAGACTATTTTAAGCGCGGCGCGCGATGGACCTCGGCCCCCAAGCCGCAGCTCACCGACGAGTTGTTCGATCCCAACTTCAAATTGCCCGAGAAGGGCGAGGAGATTCGCTACATTCTCACCGAGTTCGAGCCGGTGTTCGACGCCGCCGATTTCTTCCGCTGCGGCCGCGATATTTTCGTCACGCGCTCCAATGTGACGAACGCCATGGGCATCGACTGGCTGCGCCGCCATCTTGGCGACGGCTATCGCATCCATGAGATCAAGAGCCGCTGCCCGAACCCGATGCATATCGACACGACGATTCTGCCGCTCGGGCCGGGCCGCGTGCTGATCAATCCGGAATATATCAATCCAGATGAGCTGCCCGATATTTTGAAGACATGGGACATTCTCGTCGCGCCTGAGCCGGATCCGATCAACGACCGCATTCTCGCGATCACCTCGATGTGCGGCAAATGGCTCAGCATGAACATTCTGATGATCGACGAGAAGCGCGTCATCGTCGATCCGCATCACACCAACATGATGCGTCAGATGGAGAAATGGGGCTACGAGCCGATCCCCTGTTCCTTCCTGCACTATGCGGCGTTCGGCGGCGCGTTCCATTGCGCGACGCTCGATGTGCGCCGGCGCGGAACGCTCGAAAGCTATTTTTGATTCAACCGCGCTTCTTTCGCCCGACGCTTCTCGCAAGGAGCGCCGGGCGAGTTCTATTTCAGGTCGACGCCGCCGAGCCGCAGGCCGATGATGCCTAGAACGATAAGGCCGATAGAGCCTAAACGCAGAAAGGTCGTCGGTTCGTTAAAGAGGTAGACGCCCACAAGCGTCGCCGCGGCGATGCTTGTTCCCGTCCATGCGGCGTAAGCCGTGCCGGCCGGAATCGTCTTTACCGCAATGCCCAGGCATCCGACGCTCGCCGCCATGAAAAACACCATGATGAGCGAAGGCCAGAGCCTCGTGAATCCTTCCGCATATTTCATCCCGATGAGCCAGCCGACTTCGCAGATGCTGCCGATAAAAAGGATGATCCAGTCCATCTAACCGTCCTTGCCTGCCGACGCCGTCGCCGCGTCCGGCGACTTGTGGGTTTTGCGGCCCAATCCGTCAAGAACCGCCGATTTGCATTTTGCGAGACGCCGCCCACATAGGCCGCAGGAGCCTTCATCATGAGAAGAATTATCGATGTCTACCCCGCTCCGGATTCCATGCACTGGGTCGGCGACGGTTTTCCCGTACGCTCGCTGTTTTCGCATCACGAACATGGCGCGCAGGTGAGCCCCTTTTTGCTGTTCGACTACGCGGGGCCGTTTGACTTTTCACCGACCGCTAAGCGGCGCGGCGTCGGCGCCCATCCGCATCGCGGCTTCGAGACGGTGACGATCGTCCTCGACGGCGAACTCGCGCATCGCGACTCGACCGGCGCCGGCGGACTGATCGGTCCGGGCGACGTGCAATGGATGCGCGCGGCCTCGGGCGTCGTCCACGAGGAGTATCATTCCGAAAGCTTCGCCGAATCAGGCGGACGCTTCGAAGTCGTGCAGCTTTGGGTCAATCTGCCGGCGCGCGAGAAGATGAGTCCGCCGCGCTACCAGACCCTCCTCGACAAGGACATTCCGCGCGTCGATCTGCCGGACGACGCCGGGCTTGTCCGCGTCATCGCCGGTGAACTCGACGGGCATCGCGGACCAGCGCAAAGCGCGACGCCGATCGACCTGTGGGACGTGCGGATCGACGCGGGAAAGAGCGCCCGGTTCACGCTGCCCGAAGGCCATACGGCGCTTGCCGCGATTCTCGAGGGAACGGTCGAAGTCAATGGCGAGAAAATCGCGCGCGCGACGAATGTTGTCGTATTCGAGGAGGAAGGCGGCGACATCGCTTTCGAAGCCAATAATGATGTGAAGCTGATCATCATGAGCGGCGAACCAATCGACGAGCCCGTGGCGCAACAAGGCCCGTTCGTGATGAATACGCAGGATGAATTGCGGCAGGCCTTCGCCGACTATCAATCGGGACGGTTCGGCGTCATCGCGCCACAGGGCGGTTAGAGCGCTTTCTTTCGGAACCTGCTCTACGAGGACGCGCTGCGGCGACGCGGCGCCAATCTCAGCTCTTCGATGGTCGCCGCGAGCGAAGCGAACTCCACCGGCTTGGTGAGGAACGCGTCGACTCCGGCGGCGCGGGCGGCGCGCTCGTCTTCCTCACGCGCGCTGGCCGTGAGCACCAATATGGGCGTGCGCGGCGCGCCCGCCCGCGCCTCCGCCTCACGAATGCGGAGGCTCGCCTCGCGTCCGTCGAAATCCGGCATGAAAAGATCCATGACGATCACATCATAGGGCGCGCCCGCGCCCTCGATCGCTTCGCGGGCGCGCGCGAGCGCGAGCGCGCCGCTTTCCGCCCGAGTCACCGTCGCGCCAAGCTTTGCGAGGTGACGCGTGAGGATGAGCGCGTT
>JALHNR010000306.1:0-1940 GCA_022843525.1 Methylocystis sp.
CTCTTCCGATCTCGCATCTCAGCGGAACGAAAATACTATCGCGCCAATCTGCCGGCCGCCGCCGCTCTGAAAACGTTCGCTGCTACGATCAAGGCGCGCTGGATTTGCGTACCGACGCATCAACAACTGAGAACTCGGTCTCGATCACTTCGAGGGTCGATCATGTCAGGGTCTTCACCGACATGCGCTCATGACGATGAGCGCATACGCCTACCTTCAACACTTTCGTCTCGCAGCGAACAAGAAAAAAACGACCACGGCGCCGCCGTGCCAACCGACATTGTCGGCGATCCGACGAGCGGTGGTCGACGCTCTCGTTCGTGCGCCGCCTTAGTCATGTCCGCATTGCAGAAAACTACTGCGTCGCCTCATCGAATGAATCTGCCAAACTAGTGCTAAATCGCGAAATTGGGAATATTGTCACCTTTAAGCGTCAAGTGACAGAAGCTCGCGACGCCAGTAGTGGCCATGTCCGGCAATTGGACGGCGCATTAGAACGTGAAAACGCTCTGAGTGGGCCTCGAGCGCGGACCCCCGAATGGAGCATAGCGTGACAAGTCCTAGCGAGCCTTCGGTTACAGCCCCCGCACCAATATCGGGAGCGACCAAGTCGCGAGCTCTGGAGGTGGCGCTCTCGCGCGATCCAAGCCGGTTTGTCAATCGCGAACTTTCCTGGCTTGCCTTCAACCGCCGGGTGCTCGAAGAAGCATCGAATGAGGCGCATCCGCTGCTTGAACGTCTGCGTTTCCTGTCGATTTCGGCGAGCAATCTCGACGAATTTTTCATGGTCCGGGTCTCTGGCGTCATCGAACAAATCCAGGCCGGAGAAACGAAGCCGAGCATGGACGGACTCACCCCGACGCAGCTTCTCGCCGAAATTTCCGCCTCGACCGAGAAGTTGGTTCAGGATCAGGAGGAAACATGGGGAGTGCTGCGCGTGCGGCTTGAGGAGGCCGGTGTGGCGATCGTCGACCGCCTTGCCTGGAACAGCGTCGACCTGGCGCGGCTGGACGCTCACTTCAATCAGCACATTTTCCCAACCGTCACGCCGATCGCCATCGACCCGACCCATCCATTCCCGTTCATACCGAACCTCGAATTGGCGCTGGCGCTGGAGATCGTGCGGCGAGAGGGCGGTCGCTCCTTCAACGGCATCGTCCGCCTCCCTGGAAAGCTCTCGCGTTTTGTAAGGCTTGATGATGGACCGTCAGGCTCGGTCCGCTTCGCCCGAGTTGAAGACATCGTCAAGCAGTTCGCGGACCGCCTGTTTCCTGAATGCGAATTCGGCGGAATCGGACTTTTCCGTATCGTGCGCGATCTCGACATCGAATTCGCGGAGGAAGCGGAAGATCTCGTGCGCCAGTTCGAGGCGGCGCTCAAGGAGCGTCAACGCGGCAATGTCATCCGCATTGAATTCGAAGCGGAGGCTCCCGCGGCGCTGCGCGATTTTGTCGCGCGGCATGTCGCGCTGGCGCCGGAGGGAACCGCCGTTCACAAAGAGCAAGTCGCGCTCGCTACACTGTCGCAGATCGTCGGCGTCGACCGGTCCGACCTGAAGTTCCCACCCTTCACGGCGCGTTTTCCCGAACGTATCCGTGAGTTCGACGGAGACTGCTTCGCGGCCATCCGCGCGAAGGACATTATCCTTCACCATCCGTACGATTCCTTCGACGTCGTCGTGCAGTTCCTGCAGCAGGCAGCGCGCGATCCGAATGTGCTGTCGATCAAGCAGACCCTTTACCGCACCTCGCCGGACAGCCCGATCGTCAAGGCGCTTATCAGGGCGGCCGAGGCTGGCAAGTCCGTCACCGCGCTCGTCGAACTGAAGGCCCGCTTCGATGAAGAGGTGAACATCTGCTTGTCCCGTTCGCTGGAGCACGCCGGCGCCCAGGTTGTCTTCGGTTTCGCGGAATTGAAGACTCATGCCAAGCTGTCGATGA
>JALHNR010000306.1:1950-5569 GCA_022843525.1 Methylocystis sp.
CCGTCGAACCCGCCGTCGCGCGCGACGTCGCGCGCGTCTTTAATTTCGTTACCGGCGCTGGAGCCCTGGCACCGCTGGAGCGGCTGGCGATCTCGCCTGTGACCGCCAAGCGCCGCCTCCTCGAGCACATCGAATCCGAGATCGAGCATGCGCGCGCGGGCCATCCCGCGGCCATCTGGGGCAAATGCAATTCGCTCGCCGATCCGGAGATCATCGACGCGCTTTATGCGGCGAACGGCGCCGGCGTTAAAACGAAGCTTGTTGTTCGCGGTATATGTTGCCTAAGGCCTGGAGTTCCCGGGCTGTCGGAAAATATCCGGGTGAAGTCTATTGTCGGCCGCTTTCTTGAGCACTCCCGGATTTACGCGTTCGGCGACGGACACGGTTTGCCTCATGCAAAAGCGTCAGTCTATATCTCCTCGGCTGACTTGATGCCGCGAAATCTTGACCGGAGAGTAGAAACGCTCTTCCCAATCACAAACCCGACCTTACACAAGCAGGTCCTCGAGCAGGTGCTGCTCGCCAACTTCCTCGATAATGCGCAGAGTTGGCAGATCCTCGATGACGGCTCGAGCAGGCGCGTCACCGCCCCCGAGGGCGAAGTTCACTTCAGCGCGCAAACGTATTTCATGACCAATCCGGACCTTTCCGGCCGCAGCAACGCATTGCGCAAGTCCACTCCGCAAACGGCTGACAAAAAGTAACGTAGAGAACGAAAACACGGCGGAATTAGACGCCCCAGAGGGAAGCGGATTTCGGGGGGTCTGTCTCACTCTAGGCGGGTCTTACTCAAAGTCTGTGATGCCCGCTTGATCGGCCAGACGGCGGTCGATATCCGGACGAATGCAAACAAAATCAGGTTGGGCTTCAGGTAGGAGCGTTCAAATTCTCAAGGCTAAGCGCGTGCGCGACGGATGTGGAACGCGGGTATGGCACGCCTTTCACGGGCGAAGGATTGTGGAGGGCGGCCAGCGCCCATCTTTTCCCAGCTAGTGAAATATATAAATCTGGATTGTTGCATTTTAGCGCAGCGTGACACCGGGCTCTTTGGGTATCTTCAGGGCAATCGACGTGGCCTCGCACGAAAGCCATCGCGCTCCGCGGTCTTGGCCCGGATGACGCGGGAGAATCCGAGCTTCTTCAGGAGCGCCCCGACATAGCACTGTGAAATCGACGCCGAAGCGATCCTTGATCATGTGTTTGAGATCGACGCGCAGCCAGCGCACGACGCCGTCCCGCTCGCAATCCGGGCCGGCTTCGACAATCTTCGCAAGCTCGCCCAGCTGCTCCGCCGACAAGCGCGATTTCGGGCCACCTGTCCAATGATCGAAGAGGCCTTCCGGGCCGGCGACGTTGAAGCGATGAACCCAATCGCGCAGCGTCTGCCGGTCCATGCCGCCGATCTTGGCCGCCTCGCCGCCGGTCCCCGTCGCGGACCGCCGCCAGCGACAGCAAGCGCCAGCTCTGATTGACGTCCTTCGAACGCCGGGACAAAGCCCGAAGCTCTCCAGCCGAAAAATCCTCTCGCATTTTCACTGCTGCTGGCATGGCGCGAATCTCCTTCGCGCCAAATGGGTCAGAAAATCCGGGTTATGTGATGTCCGCGGCGCAATGCTTTGGCTCGCGGGAATGCGGACCTCACATAAGCCGGATTGACCGAAGGCGCGGGGTCGTTAGCCGCTACGGGGAAAGCGCGAGACGCTGAGGCTTTTTGGCGCGCGGTGTTGCGGCGGGCGTGCGCTCACGAACGGATGTAAGGGCCCGATGGGTCAAAGACGTTCGATCCTGGCGGCGCGCGGTGCGGGGCTGTCCGGCTGGAGGGCGCTGTGGAGGGGCGTTCGTCGCGCTGGCGACGTGAACCTTCGCCTCGTCGGCGTGAAGCGCAACGAGAGGACCAAGGCTGATGCGGGCGAAAGCGATTGCGGAACTCATGACGTGTCACAGTGAAAGGGCGCGGTCTGAAGGGTGGCGTGACGCCGATGCGGTGCATGAGTGCGCCGCAGTCGGGACACAGCGAGGCGGCGCCGATTTTGGTGGCGGGCGCGTCCTCGCAGGCGGGGGCAGTCGGTTCCTTGACAGGATGATTTGCGGCGGCGAGCTTGCGGCAGAGTTCGAGTCTTTCGGCGCGGTCTCCCCCGACCAGGAGGCCGTAGTGACGGATGCGAGGGAAGCCGCCGGGGAGGACTTGCAGCAGAAAGCGGCGCATGAACTCCTCCGGCTTAAGCCGCATGATCTTCCGGCGCCCGTTGCGCCGATAGTCCTTGTAGGTGAACGAGATCTCGTCGTCGCTGATGGCTACGAGCCTTGAGTTGGCGATCGCCGCGCGATGCGTGTAGCGGGCGAGATAGGCAAGGACCTGCTCGGGGCCGCCGAAGGGAGGCTTGGCGTAAACGACCCAGTCTGTTTTGCGCAGGGATTTGATGCGTTCGGCGAAAGCGCGCGGTTCGGAAAGCGGTGCGAGCTCGCCGAGGAAGCAGAGCGCGTTCTTCTCGAAAGCGGCCTCGAGGCAGGCGAGCGTGGACGCGAGATGAACCTGAAAGGCGCGGACATCCTCAAGCCCCAGACGATCCGGGGAGCTGCCAAAATAGCGGCTGAACTTCGAAACGGCGTTGAGGTAGGATCGCTGGGTCGCAGGCGACAGCCATGTCCTCGAGCATGCGACGGCGCGGAGGGCTCATCTCGGCCATCTGGAAACCTCCTGTTTGAGAGTGGGCTGCAACACCCAAATCCTCTCAGACGGAGGCCAATCACCAGACATCGCCGCACCCGCCGCGATCAGCGGCTTCGTTCAATCCCGTTTGTCCACACGACCTGGTTCTCATGATGTTTATGGTATTTTCTCTCTGTCTCACCGCGTTCGCCGTCGGCCTTCTGATCGCGCCGCTCAGCCGCGCCGGACTGATGTTGGCCTCGCCAAAGATGGCCAACCAACTGGGCGTTCAGCTTCCCGTTGTACAATTTGATCCAGCATTTTGTTGCGGCGCTCGTCGATCGACTCGCGTTCCAGGAGCGGAATGGCTTCGGTTAAGCGCATCGTTCCGATCGATCGTTCTCACCTGCTTCGACCCGTCCCTCGTCAGTGGCGTCTCGCCACTGGCCTTGCTCCGCAATTTCTCATCGGATCGGAAGTCTGTGGTTGTTTCTCCTTTTTGGACGCGCGAATTGGTCGGGCTTTGTCATGATGCGCGGCGGATGCGGCATCCTTTTGCAAGGACATCAGCGCCCCGCAATACAATCTGAGCCGATACAGCCGATCAAAAATCAACAGCCACTTGTATCATGAAGTCCACGAGCTATTCTCGGGCCATGACTACTATGAACGCTGCTTCTGAAACGTAGTGTCAGAGCGAGTTTGGCGGCTCCCTTGATATCGAGAATAGATTGGTACACAGCATCATTCTAGATCTTCCACGACGTTAGAATCGAGGTTCCGGATCCGTTTTCGGCTCGGGGTCGACCCATTCTTCGGCCTCCGTGACGAAAGGGATGTTCTTGCTCGTGAGAAATTCCGTCACGCGCTGCTCGACCTCGTCTCTCAGCGCGAAATCGGGCTTATAGCGCAGACGTCGCCATGGCAGGATGGGCGGCTCCAGCGTGATAGCGATGATATATTCCTCCA
>JALHNR010000307.1 GCA_022843525.1 Methylocystis sp.
GGCCGCGCGAGCGCAAGCGCTCACACGGCTGGTTGATGCGCCGTTGACTGGACCGATGCGAAATGATGCGCGCCTGAGCGCGCACGCTTCCGCGAGTACAGCCATCGATTGGAAGGGGAGAATCCCGATCCGCACGCCCGGCAAGAAAGACAAGCCTCTTCGGTACGCCGACCTTTGGAGGGTCGACAGAGACGAAAAAGCCCGGTCCGTCGTTGCTTTAAGTCGCGATCCTCCGCAGAAACGGAGTTCGCCGGTTCGCCTCCGGCTGCCGGTTTTACGCTGGCGGTTGACCGGCCTCTTGTCCGGATCCCCGCCTACCGACACACGACCACAGGCACGTGCGATTTGGGCAAGGACTTAGATACGCGCTTTTGCCGCTGTTACAAGCGGTTTTTGCGCCACACGATTATTTTTTCAGCGGGTGATGCAAGTGGGTCGCGGGCGCCGCGCCTCGAGCCGCAACTCCTTGCGCGAGCGAGACGATAGGGCTAGAGCAGCAGTCGCTTAGCAAAGGCAAAACCCTGGTTCGGACGCGGGAATGACGCGAATAACACGGCGCCAATTCGCCGGAGCGCTCTCTACAATAGCCGCGCAAGTCGCGCTCAAAGTCCCAGCGCGCGCAGCCGCCGACACGCCCACGCCGCGGTTCGGCTTCGACAATGTTGTGCAGCGGGCGCACGACCTGGCGCTAGCGCCCTTCGACACGGCGGCTCCGCCGCGTCTGCCGGATCCCTTCGACGCGTTGGATTTCGACACCTGGCGAGGGATTCGCTTCAAGCGCGAGCATGATATTTTCGCGGGCGCGGACGGCGGCTTCCGGCTCGAGACGTTCCATCTCGGCTTTCTCTATCGTCGCCCCGTGACGGTGAATACGATCCGCGACGGCATCGCAACGCCGATTCCCTATTCGCCGTCGCTCTTCGACTATGGCCGCCTCAAGGTCGAAAAGGCTCCCCCCGTCAACACCGGCTTCGCCGGCTTTCGCCTGCATTTCCCGGTCAACGAGCCGCATATTCACGATGAGGTGATTTCGTTCCTCGGCGCGAGCTATTTCCGCTTTCTCGGCCGCGATCAGAAATATGGGCTCTCCGCACGAGCGCTTTGCGTCGAGACCGGCTCCGAGCACGAGAGCTTTCCCTTCTTCCGCGAATTCTGGGTCGAAACGCCAGAAAAGGGCGCCAATCACGCAACGCTCTATGCGCTGCTCGACGGCGAGGCGGCGACAGGGGCCTTCAGAATCGATCTCTTCGCTGGGCAGGAGAGCGTGCTGGAGATTCAGGCGACGCTTTTTCCGCGCCGCGCGGGGGTGAAGCTCGGTCTCGCGCCGCTCACGTCGATGTATTTGACGGGCGAGAACGATCGACGCGTGCGCGACGGCTTCCGGACGGAATTGCACGATTCCGACGGGCTGTTGATTCACACCGGCGCCGGCGAATGGCTGTGGCGCCCGCTCGCCAATCCTCCGCGAACGCGGACCTCGTCCTTTCTCGACGACAACAATCGCGGCTTTGGGCTGCTGCAGCGCGACAGGACGTTCGAATCCTATCAGGATCTTGACCTCGCCTATGAAAACCGCCCGAGCTATTTCGTCGAACCCCTGGGCGACTGGGGCGAAGGCCGCATCGAACTGATCGAACTGCCGACGCATGACGAAACCAACGACAATATCGTCGCGAGCTGGACGCCGGCAAAGTCGCCTGAGCCCGGCGCGCCCTTCGTTTACGCCTATCGTATCACCGCCGGGCTCGACATGCCGCAGCTCGCGCCCAACGGCACGGTCGTCAACACCTTCGAGGCGCCGGCGCGGGCGCTTGGCTCGGCCGAACCCCTTGATCCCGACGCGCATCGTTTCATCGTCGATTTCGCCGGCGGCGATCTCGCCTATTACGTCACCGATCCGGGCCAGGTCGAAGCGGTGGCGACGACGAGCGCCGGGCGCGTGCTGCGCGTCAGCGTCGCCGCCAACGCGCATATCGACGGATTGCGCGCGCTATTTGATGTTTCGGCGAAGCCGGGTCAGACCGCCGATCTTCGACTGTTTCTGCGCGCGCACGGGCGCACGCTCACCGAGACCTGGACCTATCCCTGGACGGCGCCGGCGGCGTGAGCCTCAATCGTCCATGCTCTTGAGCCGCGTCAGATCGAACGCCTCGACATCGCGCAATAACTCGATGAAAGCCGTCGCCCAGTAATCGGCGACCGCTTCGCCCTTCTCGGCGCTGGCTTTCGACGCATCGCCCATAGCGCCCGCGGGCGAGAGATCCTGCGCCATCCAGCCGAAGCCCGCCGGGCGGTCGGCGCGCAGCCAGGCGAAATCGCGCTCGAAGTCGAGCGTCGCCGGCGGGAAGTTCTTGGCGCGCGCCATATCGACAAGTTCGGGCCGGAAGGCGAGCATGAGCGACGTTTCGATTTCGCCGCCATGAATCCCGTGGCGCAGTTCCACCGCAGAGAACAGTCCGTCTGGATAGCCGAAACGCGCCCAGGAGACAGTGACCGCCAGCGCGCCGAAACGGGCGCGCAATTCGAGCGCCGTCTGCGAAATGAGCGCAGAATTGCCGCCATGCGAATTGAGGAGCACCAGCTTTCTCACGCCTGTGCGCAGTACGCCCTCTGCGATCTCGATGAGGACGCGCGAGGCGGTCTCATTCGTCAGCGTCAGCGTGCCAGGAAAGTCGCGATGCTCGGTCGAGACGCCGACGCTCTGGATCGGCAAAAAAACCGCTTCGAGGTCTTCGGGCAAGCGCACCGCGACGCGCTCGACGCATCCTTCCATGATCATCGCATCGACGCCGAGCGGCAGATGCGGTCCGTGCTGCTCCACCGCAGCGATCGGCAGAACGGCGATGACGCGCGACATGTCATGCGCGCGCATGTCGCGCATCGAAAGCTCGGACCAGAAGGGCGACGGCAGCATAGCGGCAGCATAGGCGTCTTGGCCCCCGAGGGAAATGCGGGGAGCCCAACGGCACGCTTTTATGTTCGTCAGAGTCCCGTCAATTTCATGAACAGCTTTTGGACCATCTCGGCGACTGGATATTTGAACAAGAAGAGTGGCGGCATCGGCAGCAGCGCCGCGGCTAGAATGATCGACAAAAGACGAATGCTGACAGGCGCAAGGCGCATATTTCGCACAACGCCGACGCTATTGCCGAGATCGGCAAGCGATTGCAGGTCCGGCGTCCCCAACAAAGGCTCTCGGTCATGAGACGCTTCGCCAAACCATTTGCGCTCGAAATCCTCGACATATCGCGCGGCGAGCACTGTGTAGTCGCGCAGCCCGCGTTCCCTACATTCCATCAGCTTGAAGGCGAAGAAACAGGGTGGACCGAGAAACAGCACGATGTCGATGATCACAATGATGGCCGTCGCCAGATAGATCGGGTCAAAGGACGCGCCCGCCGACATTTCCTCGGCGAAACCGGCGGCGACGAGCAGTGAGATGGCGAACGCCAGAGGCGCCAGATGGGTCTGGACGATTTCGAGATATCCGAGGCCCCCGACGCCGTCGGGATGCGTCGGCGTCAGGTGAAGTTCCATTCGAGCCAGGCGCCACAGGAACCGCCACCAGAACGCGAGCCGCCAAATCCAGCGAAACGCCAGAAAGCGAAACAGCGGCAGACAAACCATCCAGTACCACAAGCCCGCAAGCGGCATGAGGGCTAAGGCTCGACCCGATTCGGGCGACGCGGTCTTTCCAGACAGATGAAGCTGCGCCGCGAAAAGAAACATCAGCACTGTCGCCGCGAGCGAGGTCGCATCCGGAATCCAGGAATTGCTCCAGCGGGCGAGGCTGCGAACTTCAGCCTGCAAGGCGGGAATAGCCGTTCTCGACGCCACGCCGGAACGCAGAAGGGTCGAGAGAAACTCCCTCGCTTGCCGATCAAACGTGGTTTCGCAAAAGAACAGCAGCGGAATGACCGCCAGCAACCGAATGTGCCCGCCGATGACCGAGAGCGTAAAGAACTTTCCCCGATCGCCTTCAAGCGCCGCCAAGGCGACGAGGACGATCCAGGGGACCAGCCCGAGGGCGATCCCCAGGGGGAGCGTATTCGGCCCCGGACGGACGAGGCCGAGCCGCCTCCCCAGCCTGTGAAGAGGGCCGCCAAGAAGCGAGAATTCGCTGAGCAGGTCGTCGGCAACTTGCGGGCTAATGGCGGATTGGCTCATGCACCCCTTCCGATGGTAAGCGCTGGGTTCGTTCGGGCGACGTCTTGCCGCTTTTGCCGGCGACAACGACATACTACCGCAAGCGACTTCGTGCGAATGCCGTTCCGACGATGCGCCCGCCTTCCGAACGGGCGCGCATGGAGCGCGCGAGACAAGGACCGACGCTCATGGCGAATAACCTCTTCACCCGACGCGAGACGCTGCGGCTTGCCGCCGTCGCGGCGCTTATCCCCGGATGGGCGCGCGCCGAAGGCGCGGCGAAGGTCGTAATGCATAAGAGCCCGACCTGCGGGTGTTGCGGCGCGTGGAGCGCGCGCATGCGCGAGGCCGGCTATGTCGTCGAAGAGATCGTCGAAGCCGATATGCCGTCGGTGAAGAAGCGCCTCGGCGTGCCTGAGCCGCTGTCCTCCTGCCACACGGCCGAGATCGACGGCTACATCGTCGAAGGCCATGTTCCCCCGCAGGCAGTCGCGCGGCTCTTGAAGGAGCGGCCGAAAGCCATCGGCCTCGCCGCCCCCGGCATGCCGGCGGGATCGCCCGGCATGGAGGGCGGCGCAGCGGAAGTCTACAGGCTGTATTTGTTCGACGCTTCCGGATCGCGCCCGTTCGGCGACTGGCGGGGCGACAAGCCCGCCTGATCGGGCGCGGACGGCGTGGTCTGCTGATCGAGCGAAAGTCCGAGATAGCGGGCGGCGCCGCGGCCGGCCGCCAGTCCGGTAGCGAAGGCCGCCTGCAGCAGATAGCCGCCCGTCGGCGCGTCATAGTCGAGCATCTCGCCCGCGACGAAAACGCCCGGCAGCTTCTTGAGCATCAGATTGTCGTCGAGTTCGTCGAAGGAGACGCCGCCGGCGGTCGAGATGGCGCGCTCGAGACCGGCGACGCCCGTGACGGTGAGCGGCGCATTCTTGATGAGACTGGCGAGCGTTTCCGCGTCGCGCGGCAGGCCCTCCCCGCGCCCCTCGCGCAGGAGCCCGATCTCGACTTTCGAGAACCCGGACTTGCGCAGAAAATTTGCATGCGACTGTTTCTGCGGACGCCGCGACAGCTTGCGCGTCAGGCATTCGAGACTGGTGTCGGGCCGCAGATCGATCGACAGCGTCGTCGGGCCGTGTTTTTGCGTGACGTCGCGCAGCTGCGAGGAGAGCGCGTAAACCGGCCCGCCTTCCAGTCCGGCGCGCGTGACGACGACATCGCCGCGCGCCGTAGACGCGCCATGGCGCAGCAACGCCGTCTTGATCGGCTGGCCTTCGAAATCGCTGCGAAAGATCGCGCTCCATTCGATCAGCGCGCCGCTGTTGGCGGCGACGAGCGGCGTAATGCGCACGCCCTGCGCGCCCAGCCGCGCCGCCCAGGCGCCGTCGGAGCCGAGCCGCGGCCA
>JALHNR010000308.1 GCA_022843525.1 Methylocystis sp.
CGATTTTGTCCGGCGCGGGAAGCTGGCCCGGCGCCATGCGCGGAAAATGAACAGTGAATATCGCCATCGGCCGTCCCCTCGTCGGCGTCACACGCCTCTTTTCAGGCGGTGAGCGTTCCCTTGGTGGAAGGCGCTTCCCCCTGCGTGCGGCGCGGATCGATCGCCACCGCCTTGCCGAAGGCGCGCGCGAAGCCCTTGAAGGCGCTTTCGGCGATATGGTGGCTGTTGACGCCGCGCAGGCATTCGATGTGCAGCCCGACGCGGGCATGAACCGCAAAGGCCTGAAAAAATTCGCGCATCAGCTCGGTGTCAAAGCCGCCGATCCGCTGCGCTGGAAAGGCGACCTCGTAAACAAGAAATGGCCGCCCCGAGACGTCCACGACGACGCGGGTCAGGGCCTCGTCGAGCGGCACATGCGCGTCGCCATAGCGGGAAATGCCCTTGCGGTCTGCAAGCGCGCGATCCACCGCCTGGCCCACGGCGATGCCGACGTCCTCGACCGTGTGATGGCCGTCGATGTGCAGATCGCCCTCAGCGCGCACGGCAAGATCCAGCGGCGCATGACGGGCGATCTGGTCGAGCATATGATCGAAAAACCCCACGCCGGTCGATATGTCCGAGCGGCCGTCCCCGTCGAGGTCGACGGTGACCGAGATTTTGGTTTCCTTGGTGTTGCGCTCGATCGTCGCGCTGCGCATTTCCTGCCTTTTCCTGGGCCCTGCCGGCGTTTCCGGCGACTTCGGCCGCAAGCGGCCAGCTTGTAGCAACTCCGCCTTGGATTCGCCACCCGAACTGCTTGGGCGTCAAGGAGAAGCGAGATGCGCGCCAACCAACGCCGCTTGTCGGTGGATCGGACGCAAAACAAAGAATGGTCCGTCTGTTCGCGTCGATTCCCTGGCTAAGCGCGACCACGGCAATAATTCCGAGGCCGATGGGCGCTTGTAGCTTCGCGACGCCGCATCAAGAACACGCTAAATGCCGCAGTCGGCGGCGACCGGCCGGTCGCGGCCGGTGGAATTGCGAAGTCGCGGCGATAATCTGCCGCGCCGTGGGAGGCATTAACATGCGACTTAGGCTCGTTCTCACGCTCCTCGCGGCATGCTCAGGGACTGTTCCGGCGACCGCCGAGCCATGGCGGGACGGCTTCGTGCCGCGCATCGAAGCGCTGGCGCTCATGCAAACGCTCAACGCCTCCTTGCTCGCAAGCCGCAGCGCGACGGCGACGCTTGAGAAATGGTGCGCCGATCACAAGATGTCCGCGGAGCCCACGATCGTGGCCCGCCGCGTCGCCGGAATTGAGCAGCAGCCGAGCGCGGAGACGCGCCGGCGGCTCGACGTCAGCGACGCTGAGCCGGTGAAATACCGGCGCGTGCAGCTCGCCTGCGGCGATCACGTGCTCTCTGAGGCCGACAATTGGTACGTGCCTGGGCGGCTTTCCGACGAAATGAACCGCACGCTGGAGACGACGGAAACGCCCTTCGGCAAGGCCATCGCGCCGCTGCAGCCGTTCCGTCGCACCATCGACATGAAGATGCGCTGGTCGCCTTTGCCCGAGGGCTGGGAGCTCTCGACCGTCCCGACGGCCTCGCCTGAAAAGACCAACGGCGCGCTCTCCATTCCGCACGACCTCTTCGAGCACACGGCCATAGTCTATGCGCGCGATCAACGTCCACTCTCCGAGGTGCATGAGACCTATACGCGCGAAATTCTTGATTTTCCGGCGCCGCTCGCCGGCGCGCCGCCCGAGCGAGTCTTGCAGTGAATCCCAGCCCGACGGGCGAATAGCGCGGCTGCCCCCTCGCCGCTCCGCCCTTGCTCAAATCGCCGCCAAACCTTACATCGGCTGGACATCTCAGGCTGGATACGGCGAATGGATAGCGAACAACACCGCTTTGCGGCCATGCACGCGACGACAATCATCCTCGTCAAGAAAGCCGGAGAAACGGTGATCGCCGGCGACGGCCAGGTCAGCCTCGGCCAGACGATCATGAAGGGCAACGCCAAGAAAGTGCGCCGTCTTGGCAAGGGCGACGTGATCGCCGGTTTCGCCGGCGCGACCGCCGACGCCTTCACGCTCTTCGAACGGCTTGAATCGAAGCTCGAACAATATCCCGGACAATTGATGCGCGCCTGCGTCGAACTCGCCAAGGACTGGCGCATGGACCGCTATCTGCGGCGCCTGGAGGCGATGATGCTCGTCGCCGACAAGAGCGTCGGCCTCGTGCTCACCGGCTCCGGCGACGTGCTTGAGCCGGAAGGCACCGGCGAGGGCGCGGTGGCCGCGATCGGCTCGGGCGGAAACTTCGCGCTCGCCGCCGGACGCGCCCTGCTTGATTCGTCCCTCGACGCCGAAACCATCGCCCGCCGCGCGATGGTGATCGCCTCCGAGATTTGCGTCTATACCAACCAGAATGTGGTGGTGGAAAAGATCTAAGGCGGTCGGCAATCGTTGGTCGGCAATGACGAAGATCCCACAGCCGATTGTCTACTGCTTACTGCCCTGCCTACTGCCGTTCCGAAGGAACTCACCATGGCCGACTTCTCGCCGCGCGAGATTGTTTCCGAACTTGATCGCTATATCGTTGGGCAAAGCGACGCCAAGCGCGCGGTGGCGATCGCGCTGCGCAACCGCTGGCGGCGGCTGCAGCTCGAAGGCCAGATGCGCGAAGAAGTGCTGCCCAAGAACATCCTGATGATCGGCCCGACCGGCTGCGGCAAGACCGAGATCGCGCGGCGTCTGGCGCGTCTCGCGAATGCGCCCTTCATCAAAGTCGAAGCGACGAAATTCACTGAGGTCGGCTATGTCGGCCGCGACGTCGAACAGATTGTGCGCGATCTGGTCGAGGTCGCCATCCTGATGGTCAAGGAACGCCGCCGTAAGGACGTGCAGGCGCGCGCGCAGCAAGCGGCCGAAGAACGCACGCTCGATGCGCTGGTGGGGCCCGCCGCGTCGCCCGGCACGCGTGAAACGTTTCGGCGTCGCCTGCGCGCGGGCGAACTCGACGATAAGGAAATCGAAGTCGAGCTGACGCAGTCGGGCTCCTCGATGCCGATGTTCGAACTGCCGAACATGCCCGGCGCCAGCGTCTCCGCCTTTTCGCTCGGCGATATTTTCGGCAAGGCGATGCAGCGCGGCAAGCCGCGCAAACTCTCAGTGAAAGAGGCGCAGGGACCTCTGATCGCCGAAGAGAGCGACAAGCTGATCGATCAGGAAGCGAGCGTCCGTGAGGCGATCCATGAGGTCGAGAACAACGGCATCGTTTTCATCGACGAGATGGACAAAATCTGCGCGCGCGAAGGCCGCGGCGGCGCCGACGTTTCGCGCGAAGGCGTGCAGCGTGACCTGCTGCCGCTGATCGAAGGGACGACGGTCGCGACGAAACATGGAACGGTGAAGACCGACCATGTGCTGTTCATCGCCTCCGGCGCCTTCCATGTGGCGAAGCCTTCAGACCTCCTCCCAGAGTTGCAGGGGCGCTTGCCGATTCGCGTCGAACTCGCTTCGCTCAACGAAGACGACTTCCGTCGCATTCTGACCGAAACCGAGGCCTGCCTGACGAAGCAATATTCGGCGCTGTTGGGCACCGAGGGCATGACGCTCGAATTTGCGCCGTCCGCCGTCGACGCGATCGCCAAGGTCGCCGTGCAGGTGAACACCTCCGTCGAGAACATCGGCGCGCGGCGCCTGCAGACGGTGATGGAGCGCGTGCTCGACGACATCAGTTTCTCGGCGTCGGACCGCGCGGGCGACAGTATCGTGATCGACGGCGCCTATGTCGAGGAGCATATCGGCGATCTGGCGAGGAACAGGGATCTGAGCCGGTTTATTTTGTGATCTTGTCTTGTGCGGCGAGGGCGCGCGCTCGATAGGCGTTGAGGCGCTGTTCTAACTCCGGCGCCGATAATGTCCACAGGTTGGGCAACGCCCCATCAGCCCGTTCACCCTCAGGCGCAACGAATTGGCTCATGAACGCCCATCTTTTTGGGCTACGATCTGCGACGCAACCCCAGGCGACGAATTGAGGGCCGAGAACACCGGAACCGCGGATAAAAAACCGCTCGACGTCGCGCCATGCCGTTTTTTGGGGCTTCAAAGATGTTCCGCCGGAAAGCGTGAAGCCTTCGCCGTCCAGGAGCAAATTATAGGGACGAATCAAAAGCCAGAGCAACCTCAAGAGCGGGGCGCAAAAAAAGACCACGCCGATAAGGCCAATGGTAGTGACGAGCCAATCGCCTGACCCCCGAGTCTCAATCATGTACCTTACGATCAGGTGCGAGCGGGTACCGTAATAGAATCCGGCGATTAACGCGCAGCCGAACAGCACCATGAAAGAGACTTTGCGGGCCGATGTGACATAGCGCTCCGGCCGGAAGATGACCGAATTCTCCACTTCGACGTTCGGTCGTTCACTCGCTGGCGGCTCCGAAACAACATGCAATTCGTCTGGATCGCCGACGGACGCGAGGGCGCGCTCCCGATAGGCATTGAGGCGCGCGACCATCTCCTGGGTCGGCAATTCCCACTCGCCCGGCAATATCCTTGCCCCTGGAAGCCCGCGATAACGCAGACCGACCGTTCGAGATGAGGGAAAACCTTCGTGATTAACAAAGAATCGCTCAACATGGCGCCATGCCGTTTTCTGCGGCGTAAGGTTCAAGCCGCCGGCCAGCGTGAATCCCGCGCTGTTCAACAGCAACGTCTGAGGACGCGCCAGGAGCGCTAGACCCATGCAAACGCCAAGACCAAAGAAGACAACGCCAAACCAACCAAAAATTACGCCCCACGCAGCTTCAGGGCGGTTAGAAACATTGAAGAGAAGAAGAATGTAGATTGACGCGCCGGTCATCACGCAACTGAGCAGCAGCATCACTAGCGTCCAACGAGGCGACTGGACGTAGCGTTCCTCCGGTAGCAGCCGTTGATCCACCGCAATCTTCCCGTCCGCGAAGTTCAATGGAAGTCCGGATACCACGACGGCTTTTCAAGCAAAAGCGCCGTCTCCATTCGGTCGCAAATCCGGGGCAATGACAGCGCGGGCGCCCCGGACTTGCCTCAGCCCCCGCTTCTCGCCATAAGACCGGCCAAACCCAAAACCTTGGCCAATCCCATGTCCACATTTCCTCAGCGCGTCTTCTCGGGCGTGCAGTCCACCGGCAATCTGCATCTCGGCAACTATCTCGGCGCGATCGTCAAATTCGTCGAACTGCAGAAGAACTTCGACTGCATGTATTGCGTCGTCGACCTGCATGCGATCACGGTGCCGCAGGACCCGATCGCGCTGAAGGCGAACACGCGCGAGATTGCCGCCGCCTTCATCGCCTGCGGCATCGACCCCAAGGAAAACATCGTCTTCAACCAGAGCCAGGTGCCGGAGCACGCCGAACTCGCCTGGGTGTTGAATTGCGTCGCGCGCATCGGCTGGCTCAACCGCATGACCCAGTTCAAGGACAAGGCCGGCAAGGATCGCGAGAACGCCTCGATGGGCCTGCTCGATTATCCGGTGCTGATGGCCGCCGATATTTTGATTTATC
>JALHNR010000309.1 GCA_022843525.1 Methylocystis sp.
AATCGCAACGTCAAATTCGGTCCACTGCTTCGCCCCTCTGCAGAGTCCGCGATCACCCGGATCGTGCCGCCCGGCGTCAGAAATTACCGTTTAACGGTTGTGACGAACGCTGGCGAAGGAACCGACGATGCGGTGGAGCGCGTCGTTGAGGCCGGCGCCACGGCCGAGCGGACCCAAGCGCTGGGGCTACAGTATCCGAAAGGCGTGTTTTCGCTCTCACATGTCGCGTTGCCCTTTCCGCTCAGTGACTCCCTCTACGGCCTGACGCCAGATCAAACAGAGGACTTTGGCGTTCACCTGGGCTCGCTGGCGCCCCGCGGCGAGCGCGGGACGCTGATCGTCAGCTTGGACGCGCTGCTGCGCATGTCGTCGAACCCATTCTTTTCCTATATGACGCAGCGCATCGAGGAGCATCTTCCGGCCCGGCCAGACGGCGACGCAACCGAGCAAGGCGGAGCGCCCGTCCAATCGCCGCCACAGGCCGCCCCGCCGTCGCGTCCGCTTCCCAGCGCAGCGCCCGACACTCCTGCCGCGCCAAGTGGCGACCGGCCCGCGAAAAAGCGGTCGCGTCGTTAAAGCAGCGGGGTCCGCTCGACCTCGTCAAGAAGCGACGAACCAACCCCGGCCGCGAACCTCCTAGGACCGCCTCACGCGCCGCAGGAAAAGACGCCCCAGCAGTCCGATGAGATAGCCGCCGATCGTGATCGCGAAATAGACGATGATCACGAAGGCCCAGCGGTCGCTCGCGGAGGCCACTCTGCGGAATACATCCATCAGGTAGTTTAGATCGATGAACCTGTTTGCGAACAGCCCGCTAGCCACGGCGAGCATTGGCGCGATCCACCACGGAGCCCTGAAATAGCCCAGCAATATGGCGAGCAAAAATACGATCAAACCGAAGATGTGCAAAAACTCTAAGAAAATCGCATGGGAAAGCAAGCCCATGAATCGGATCAGCCAAAGCATCGGACGCCTCGTAGCTCGACCTCAGTTCCCTACCTTATCTGAAATCGATTGCAGCAGCCATATGATTTGCCTCGCGCATCGACCGGGATTGTTCAATAAGCGTACGCCTTGATCGTGCAGCGCGCGTCAACGAGGCGGGCGAAAGACTTTTCAAGCGAAGCGCCAAAGCCCCCGCGCGGCTCACGCCGCTTGTCGGGTCGAAGCCCCGCGCCGCCCACCAGACAAGATCTCGGCCACCCATCGGGTGGACGGGAATTGTTCGAAAATCGTCAGCGCCGCAATCGAAAGCGGGACGCCGAGAAACGCCCCAAGCGCGCCCCATAGGAAAGTCCACAGAACAATCGAAAAAAGCACGATCGGAGGGGAGATCGAGAGAGCCGATCCCGAAAACACCGGCTCCAGATAGCTCCCAATGATGAACTGGATGACCGACACGCCCAAAAAAACGAGCAAGGGCGCTTCAAAGGTTCCGAACTGAACGAAGGCGAAAAGCGACAGGAGCGCCGTGACGATGAAGGAGCCGATGTAGGGCAGGTAGTTTAGCGCAAAGGCCAGCACGCCCCATGCGCCGGCCATTTCCAGATTCATGAATTGAGCAAATCCCCATACAGCGAGACCTGTCGCGATGCTGGCGATCGTCCGAACGAACATATAGGTGCGAAATTTTTCGCCGATCTTCCTGCCGCCTTCAAGCAGGCGCCGGCTAGTTTCCTGATTTTCCAGCGCTGCAATTCTGGACTGAAAGGCATCGGTCTCCGCTAGCCCCAAAATCACATAGACGAGCACGATGACCGCGAAGGCGAGAACTGTGTTCACTCTGACGGCAAGTATGTGAAGAAGTCTGATAAGCGACGCGGTGTTGAAATGTTCCGCAAAGAGCGTGAAGACGAAAATGTCATGCTCTTCGAGCCACGATGTCGATGTCATCGCCGTTTCCTGAATGCGGTCGAGATTTTGTCTGACCCATTCCAGCACCTCATGGCCGCCCCAGGCGATCAGAGAAAAGAGCGCTAGAATCAAGGCGGCGGCGATCACGACCGTCGCGGTCAACGCAACGGCCTTCCCCAGTTTTGGCTGCAGCGCCTTTTGCAGGGGCCAGGCAATCGCGATAATGAAGACGGCGAAGGCCACGGGTTCAAGGACCGCCTGTCCGAGCTTGCAGGCGGTTAGAACGATAAAGAGGATTACGGTAACGGAAGTCACGCTCGTGATGCGGCTCTTTTCCATAGTATCCTCTTGCCATCAGACGCTTGGTAGGTCGTTAAAGACGATAAGGCAGCGAGTGGCGTGATTTATTTGAGGCGTGGCTGATCTGACGGTTAAGTTTATGAGAGGGTTAGTTGGCGTTGCAAGGGACCGTTTGGAATGGCGCGCGACCGATCGCTGCGCGGGGAGACCAATCGAACTGGCGCGGCGGCAAGATCACTGACAAGCCAGGTGAACCGGCGGCGAAACCGCCTGCCCTGTCTTGCTGGTCACGCGCCAAATCTCTCGATCTGGCGGAGCGTTCTTTCGCAGGGTTAACCCTTGGTGGAAGCCCGTATACTCGGCCAACGCCACCGGCAAATGGAACGTAAGGCGGCGATCGAGTAAAAGGACGCCCAGATTCGATCTGAGCAGACTCGGAAGCAGGATACGGCCAATGGCCCTCGACACTCGCAGCGCGTGGAAAGGCTTAATCGCGGTCGCTGTCGCCGCCGCGACGATAGTCGCCGCGACGATGTTCCTTTTCAGGGCGGAAAGCGCGCCGATCAAGGTCGGCATCCTGCATTCGCGCTCGGGGCCAATGGCGATCAGCGAGAATTCAATGGTCGACGCGGAGCTGCTCGCGATCGAGGAGATCAACGCCAAGGGCGGCTTACTGGGGCGCAAGATTCAGCCGATCATCGCCGACGGCAAATCCGATTGGCCGACCTTCGCGAAAGAGGCCGAACGCCTGATCACCGAGGAACACGTATCCGTGATTTTCGGATGCTGGACCTCCGCAAGCCGTAAGACGGTCGCGCCCATTATCGAGAAATACGGTCAGCTCATGGTCTATCCCATGGCTTATGAGGGACTCGAACAGTCGCCCAACATTATCTACACGGGCGAGGCGCCCAATCAGCAGGTCATTCCGGCGATCAAATGGAGCCTCGATCACATTGGCAAAAAATTCTATCTGATCGGCTCGGATTATGTTTGGCCGCACAGCATCAACGAAATCATGAAAGACACGATCCGCGCGCTTGGCGCGGAGCTTGTGGGCGAAGACTATATTTTCTTCGGAAGCGCCAACGTCTCTCGCGCGGTCCAAAAAATCAAGCTGGCGCAACCGGACGTTATTATCAGTTCGGTCGTGGGCGATTCCAACAAGGCGTTCTATCAGGCGCTGACCGACGCGGGGCTTTCCGCTGACAAGGCGCCGGTTGTCTCCGTCAGTATCGGCGAGGAAGAGCTTCGCAGCCTACCGATTGCCGACCTCCAAGGCCATTACAGCGCTTGGAGCTATTTCGAGGCGATCAAGAAGCCGGCGAACGAGCGGTTTGTTCGCGCCTTTCGTGAAAGATATGGCGCCAACCGTGTGACGGGCGACGTTATTGCGACCTCATACTTCAGCGTCATCTTATGGGCGAAAGCGGTCGAGGAGGCGCAGTCCTTCGACGTTCAGAGGGTCAAACGCACCATGCTGACCGAGACCCTCGATGCGCCCGAAGGTCTGGTGTCGGTCGATCCTTACACGCAACATACGTGGCGGTCTTTCTCTGTCGGTAAAATTCAAACTGATGGCCGGATCGAGCTTGTCTGGACGATCGATCGTCCGATCCGTCCCGTGCCCTATCCGCCGACTCGCACGAAAGCCGAGTGGGAGGAATTTCTTGCCGCCTTGTACAACCGATGGGGCGGCAGATGGGCCAATCCGACAGAGGCGGACTGATCGATGAAGCTTCCCAGGCTCGATTTCCTCCGGCGCTCCATCGGCGCCAAGATCATCTTCTGGTTCCTTGCGATCAATATCGTCTCCTGCGGCCTTCTCGCCTGGCGAACCTATGACATTTCGCGAGAGTCTCTCGAGCAGGCGATTCAGAGGTCGCTGCAGGTCGTCGCAAAGAAGAAAGTGGAGCAGCTGGAGACTCTGACGCTTGAAAAAATCAGAAGCGTCGAGTCGCTGATGCACAGCGCCTCAATTGGCGAGGCCACTCGGGAATTTTCCGAAGCCATAAGGACGAGCGGGAGAGACTCAGAGTCCTATCGCCAGGCTGTCGCGAAACACGGCCCGGTTCTCAAGCGTTTTTCTGACACGTTCAACTATGTCAACTGCGCGATCGTCTCGCCCGAAGGCTTCACGCTTTTCGAGCAATCGGACCCTGCCCTTTTCAACCCAAATTCGCTCGGCGGGCCGCTCAAGGGAACGGAGCTTTCGGACACGATTAATCGGGCGCGCACATTGCTGCAGGCCGAAATTTCGGCGTTTCAGATCTACCCCGGGCTGAAAGAGCCTGCCGCCTTTATCGCAGGGCCTGTTCTGGAAAACGGCGTCGTGATTGGCGTCGTCGTCTTCCAGCTCGATAATCAGGAGCTTTACAGCCTCATCAACGACTACACGGGTCTCGGCGAGACGGGAGAGGTGCTCGTCGCCGCCCGCTTGGATCAGGGGCAAATGGTCGTGGTCAATCCGCTGCGGCATGACGCTTCCAAGGCGTTCAGCATCAGAGCGCCGCTCGATGGCGGCGCTTTTCCTGCGCTCGCTCGGGCGCTCGCCGGCGTCCACGGCTCGGGCCTCTTCGATGACCTCGAGAACAGGCCCGTCGTCGCCTCGTGGACCTACGTTCCCTCATTTCGTTGGGGCATGGTCGTTCAGCAAAGCACGAAGGAGGCCTTCGCGCTCACCAGCGCGCAAAAAGAGGCGACGCTCTGGCTGCTGTTCTTCATGATTCCGCCGATTATCGCTTTGGCCATGGGTGTCGCGCGCACGATCACCAAGCCCATCAAGACCGCTGTCGGCGTCGCCGAGAAGGTCGCCGCGGGGGATCTCGACGCAAATTTCGAGATCGGCAGCCGTGACGAAACGGGGCTCCTGCTGAGGGCGATCCGCTCCATGACCGTGGAGCTCCGCGGACTCTACGACTCCATGGAGGACAAAATCCGGGCGCGCACGCGCGAACTTCAACTTGCGAACGAGGAATTGTCCGTCGCGCGCGTGGCGGCCGAGGAAGCCAGCAAGACAAAAAGCGCCTTTCTGGCAAATATGAGCCATGAGCTGCGCACGCCGCTCAACGCCATCATCGGTTATAGCGAGATGCTTCAGGAGAACGCGCTCGACAATGGCGATCCAGAGCCGATCGAAGACCTGAAGAGGATCGAGAGCGCGGGCCGGCACCTGCTTGGCCTGATCAATGATATTCTCGATCTTTCCAAGATCGAAGCTGGAAAGATGGACGTCTTCATCGAGCGGGTGGAGATCAGACCTCTCGTGGATGAGGTCCTGTCGATCGTTCAGCCCCTCGCCGACAAGAACGGCAATGCGCTTGAGCTCTCCTGCCCCGACGATGTTGGCGGCTTTCTGTCCGAG
>JALHNR010000310.1 GCA_022843525.1 Methylocystis sp.
TTCCCGTCGTTTGGCTGATCGCCTGCGTCGTCGCGTGGGTCTTTCTCTACGGCGCGACGAAGACGCGCGGAGCAATCCGCAGCCGGGGCGGTCAATCCCGGCAACCTCCCGAAAAAGGACTAAGACCATGACCGAAGCCGAACAGGCTGCGCTCGATCTGTTGCGCGACATGCGTGAGACGCTGCTGTCTCTGCACGAAGCCAACATGGAAAAGAATAGCGAGATCTCGTCGCTGAAGGATCAGATGGCCGCGTTTCAGACCGCGGACGCGCAGCTTCCGAAATGGCGATGGGGCGATGCGCCGCGCCGGCCAAAGCCGCTCGACGGCGTCGTCGCGCATATCGCCGGTCTCTTCGCGGCCGGCTTCGCGATCTCCTACGCGCTCAACCATCCGATCTGCGGGTGACGAAAAGGAAAAACCATGACCGACTGGACAAAGGTGCTGCGCGCAATCGCGCCCAAGGGAAAATCGTCGATCATCTCCGGGCTGGCCGCCGCCATGCCGCGCGTGATCGAAACCGCCGCGCTCGGCACGACGCGCCGTCAGGCGCACTTCCTTGCCCAGATCGCCCACGAGAGCGACGGCTTCCGCACGACGGTCGAATACGCCAGCGGCGCCGCCTACGAGGGGCGCAAGGATCTGGGCAACAACCGGCCCGGCGACGGCAAGCGCTACAAGGGGCGCGGGCTGATCCAACTCACCGGCAAGGCCAACTATTTCGAGTTCGGGTCGGCGCTCGACGTCGACCTTGTCGCCAATCCCGATCTGGCGGCGCGCTTCCCCTATGCGGCGATGACGGCGGCGCTCTACTGGCGCAAGCGCGCGATCAACGCCGACGCGGACGCGGACAACGTGCGCGCCGTGACGAAAAAGATCAACGGCGGCTACAACGGCCTCGCCGCGCGGCAGGCATACCTGAAAGCCGCCAAACGCGCCCTTGCCGCCCCGCAGGCGAAAGCCGCTCCGTCCGAGGAAGAGGTCACGGCGGCGGAGCTGCGCAAGGCAGGCTCCCGCATCGTTACGGGAGCGGATCAGGTAAAAGGCGGCGTCATCAAGGGGGCTATCTCCGCCGGGACCGCCGTTGGCACGGCCATTTACAACGATCAGGAGTCAGCCCCCGCGCCAAGCCCCGTTGATGTGCTTTCGCAGGCCAGCGACATGGCGTCCAAAGTAGGAGACGCCGCCGAGAGCGCAAAAAACATCAAAGACGCTGCCGACGCAGCGCCTTCAATTCTCGCATGGGCGCAAACCCATTGGACGTGGATCGTGATCGCGGGCCTATCGCTGGCCTGCTTCTGGTTTATTTGGCGCGCCTACCAAGGCGCAAACCACGTTGTGCGAGCGCGCGTTGATGATGCGAATAGCTCGCTGCGATTGGGTGGATGACGAATCCGCGCCGGCGGCTTCCGGCAAATAAGGAGAAGGCAGATGTCTACTACTGTCCGAGCGAAATTCAAATGCTGGTCCGTGGTTCATTCGAATAGCCCAAACCCGAACGATGTCTGCGCAGAAGTGCGCATGCAAGCAGCCTATGGCGACAAAGAGTCCGGCAACGAGAGTTGGTCGAAAGCGACGCCGAGCGCAGAACTTCGAATGTTCGTAACGAATCCTGCCGCAATCGCGGCATTCGAGTCCGGCAAGGAATACTATCTCGACTTCTCACCGGCGGAATGATCATCACGCGCGCAGTCTGCGGGCTGCGCGCGACTTCCGTGCAAGAAATGCACAAAAGGAGGCTGATATGTGCGGAGGCGTTGACCCGCGGCCGATGCTGCGAACATGGCTTGGCGTGCTGGTTTGCATCGTGCTCGTTTCTTTGCTGTGGGGCATGTGGCGATGATCTGGCTGATCAGCAAAGTCCTTTCGCCGCTCGCGTCGGTCTTCCACTTCATCGGTGACCATCGCTACGGCAGCATCGCCGTGCTGCTGGTCGCCGCAGCCGCGGCGGCGTGGGTTTATGTGCCGATCGCCGGGCGCAAGATCGCCGGTGGGCTCCTCGTCGCCGCGGTCGCGGCGGGCTTTTTCGACTGGGGCTACTCCTACCGCGCGGCGATCGATCGCAAAGCCTGGGCGGCGGCCGAGGCGGAGCGCGTGCGCCTAGAGCAGATCGAGCACGCCAGGCGCAATGATGAGATCGCCAAGGCGCGCCGCGAAGCCGAGTTGGCCGAGATCGCGCTCAAATCGCAGCAGGAAGAACACGCCAAATTCCAGCGGGAGATCGAAGATGCTTCGAAGGCCAATGATGCTTCTACCTGTCTTGATGGCGCTGGCGTCATGCGCCTCGACAAAATCGGCGCTCGACGCAAAAAGACCCGTTGAACTGGCCGCGCCGGCCGCGCAGCCGCCGCGCGGGTTGGAGCGGCCATGCGCCGCGCCTGTGCGCCTAGCTGGTAAGCCGATGAGCGCCGGGGCTGTCGAGCGCCACTGGGGCAGGGACCGTGTCTCCTTGGTCGAATGCGGGGCGCGGCATGGCGCTTTGGTTCAATGGCGCCGGGCCCGCGACGCCGGGCTTGCCGGGCAACCACTCCCCGAGCCGCCCAAAGAGCCTGAAGAGCCCGCGCCCGTCGCGACTGATCCGGTCTTCCGCAACCCGCTCGCCGGTCTGTTCGGCGGCGCCGCCAGCGAGGAATAATCTGATCATGCCGACGCAGACCTGCCACAGCCTTTCACGGATGATCATCGACAGCATGTTCCAGACCACCTCAGACAAGCTCGCCTGGGTTGCGGCGGCCGGCGGCGCGACCGCGCCGGCGTTGGCCGATTATCTGCACGGCATCAACAGCGCCGCGGTCTGGCTCGGGCCGCCGCTCGCCGCCATCTTCGTCTTCTCGAAGACGATCCTGGTTTGGGTGCAGATCGCGAAAGAACGGAAAGCGGAGCCGAACAAGGAAGATCATCCGTCTACAGAATGATCAAGCTCCTCTGGCTTTGTGACTTCCGGGCCGAAGGTGAAGTCAGATAACAATGCCGCAGTTAGGTCTTTAACGGTCCACACTTCAAACCACGCTCCCGTCTGTCTTACTTCAACAACCTCCCAACCCCCGTGTTTCGCTTTCGCCCACCACCATCCGGGCTTTGTCGGCTCGCTCATTTCATCACGCTCCTGAGTTTTAATAATGCCGCGCGTGCAACATGCCAGCATGAATTTATCCACACTGGGCCGCCTTCAACGTCGTATGGCTCAGGCGGGTCGTAATCGCCTTCAGCGCCGTCTCCGCATCAATCATCGCCTCGCGCACCTCATCGCTGATCTGCGCGGCCCCGTGCGCTACGCCAACGGATAGCCCGCCGCTGCTTGCGGAGCCGGATATTTGGCCAACGCTCGACCCGCCCCTGCCTCCAGGTAGCGTGACGCTACCGACATCGCGCTCCTGCGCTGGCGCGTCGTCGGAGAGTTCGGGGAGGACAGCGTCTGCATTGGAAATTGCTGCGCCGAACGCCGGCTCGGAGATCGGGCCGCCGTCATAGGCGCGATATTGGCTCGCCATGAAGGACACGGTTCTCAAAAGCCGCAGCGCCGCCGTTACTCTATCGAGCTTGGCGCGGAGGGAGTCGCGTTCAACGGCAAGGACATACCGCTTGTATTCGCAGCGCTCGGATTTTTCGTGCGCGCCGTCGCAAATCAGAAGGTCTGAACCGTCCTTCTCAATATTCCAGCGACGGGTCCGCTGCAGTGAAACAAGGCGCTCAAGCGCTTCGGCGGCTTCGCTGCATAAGATTTCCCGCTTTCCTTCAGTGTATGTCCATGGAGCGCGCAGCCGCTTCACCAATTCATCGATCTGCGTCGGCTCAATCACGCTTTCAGGAATGCTCATTGTCTTCTCCAAGGGCGAGGATGGCGGAGGCGATGCGGGATGCGACTTCCCGTTCGTGAGGCGCGTTCATCGACGAGCACAGATCGACGATGACAAATCGCGCATATTCCTCGCACAGCCTCTTGAGGCGATGGCTGGCGTTCAGGTCGGCGCATAGTTCCCCCGCTTCGCGTTCCGAGAGTGCTGCCTTTATGGTAGCATTATCGCTGGCGTCGAAAACCTCAAATGGTCTGTTAGCACGCTTGTCAAACCTGAACCGATCCGGCTCCTTCAATATCGCCAGCAGGCGGTCGCGGGTGTCATTGTCCTTCTTCCCACATAAGCGCATCGGCGCGACCGATGAACACGAGCCATGCGGCCTTGAGCCGTTGGAAACGGCCATAATATGGAAGCGGGCGCGCCGGGACGTAGCGGCCTGATGCGCCAATGCTGTGAGTGTAGCCAGTCGTTCTCAGCCAACATTCAGTGCAGACATGAATAGCCGGTAGTTTCATCATTCTTCTCCAATCTCTTCGCCGCACAGGCCGCAGGATCGCGGAGGTTAGGGCTTTACTCCAACGACAATGCGCCGCTCACACTGAAAATTGTCATGGTAGCGCCAATCGTCTTCTACGGCGCACTTCCCGTCCGCGATGCACTCGTCCACCGCTTTGATCTCATCTGGCGCTGACCATTCCTCCTGGATTAGTCTTCTGCCCTGCGAAAACCCAACGGCCATCTCATCTTTCGTCATGACGCTCCGCCCCTATATTTCCAATTCGCACAGGTTCCACACTGGTAATCGTGAACGCAAATCGAACAAAGCGCCCGAAAGCGCCGGGAAACCGCTTGAAATACGGCATGGGCGCGGGAGGTCCGGCCGCTCATAACGGTCTGGTTGCAGGTTCGAGTCCTGCCCGGCCCACCAAGCGGTTTTGATTCCGCAAAATCAAAAAGTGGCGCCTGGATAAGGATCAGCCAGGGGCAAAATAAAAACGGTCGTTATTGCCGTCCACAGCTGATGACGTAATTAGTTCGCTTCATCCCGCAGAACGAAGAGATAGCGCGATGGCGCTCTGCTTCTGCTCTGAAACGGAGGAAGCTATGCTGCGCAAAATATCCCTAGTCTTCGTGCTGGCAGGCGCGCTCGCTCTGCCATCGGCTACGCTGGCTCGGCCCGGCGATCACAGAGGCGGCGACGGGGGTCGAGGCGGCGATATGGGTCGAGGCGGCGACATGCGCCGTGGGGGCGGCTGGGACGCTGGTCGCGGCGGCTGGCGCGGTGATGGCGGCGGCTGGCGTCATGGCGGCCGTTGGGACCGTGGCCGACACTGGGGTCACGGCGGACGAGGCCGCTTCTGGGGAGGCCGTTGGTATCCCTATGGCGTGGGTCGCTGCTGGCGTCCGATCCCCGGCGGTTGGGTCTGGGTCTGTTAGCAGCACCGTAATTGCGCTCTCTGATGTCCGAATGTCCGCAACGAACCCAGGCGAACGCAAGACGATCGGAGCACTGGACGAAAAAACCGCGCGGGCGCGGGACCGCCTCGGGATGTGTCTCGAGCCCCCGCGTTCTCACATAGCGCTCGATGGAGCCCCCCGCTCCACAATTCCGATGCGCGCCGAAACTTCCATTCCCGGTCGAAGCGCCAGCTCGCGATTATCGACCTCGACGACGACGTCGACGGACCCGTCCGATTCTGTTCGGCGCGC
>JALHNR010000311.1 GCA_022843525.1 Methylocystis sp.
CGCCGGCTCTCCAGGCAGGCTGACCTGCGCGTTCTCGAGCACCCAGACCCCGGGCTCGAGTCGCGCATGGCGCGCTTCGACCCGCTCCAGGAAACCGCCCCGCGCTGCGTAGATGTTGACGCTGACCTCCGCGAGCTCCGAGCCGCCATTCGAGGAGTTCATGGCGTGCATGATCGCGAGGCCGTCGACGCCGTGCTGGCGCAGCCAGACGCCGTGGTCGATGCGCAAACTGCCAGGCACGCCGAAAAGATCCCATTCCATTTGTTCGGAGCGCTGCTTCATGGAAGCCGAGAGGGGGTTGTAAATCGCCACGGACACAACCCCAATAAGCAGGGCGGTGAGCGCCGGCGGCGCAATGAACTGCCAAACCGACATGCCGGCGGCGCGGGCGACGATCAATTCAAGCTTCCTGGTGAGGTCGACGAAGGTCGCCATCGATCCGAAGAGAACGGCGAAGGGCAGGATCATCTCGGCGGCCGCCGGAACCCGCATCGCCGTCATCAGCGCGACGGTCGCGGCGCCGGCCTGCGGATTGTCGCTGGCGCGCCGCAGCATCTCGACGAAAACCACGACGAACATCAGGCAGAAAATCGTAAAAAAGATCGCCAGAATCGTACGCATGAACCGCAGCGCAAAATAGCGCGTGATCGTCGCCCCGATCATGGCTGCGGCTGTCCTCCTTTGTGCTTTGGCGCGCCGCCCCAGGCGGGAGCAGTTAAAGCCCTGTTAACGATCGCTAGACGCTCGCATCTTTCCGCGCAAGCGCTGCGCGGCTCCTCTGAGCCGCTCGAACATATTCAATTCGCGAGCGTTGCTTTTGCGCCACGTCGGATTTCTGCGTAAAGATCGCGGCGATTCCGCGGCGGAATGCGAATCTGGAATAGTTCAAAAAATGACCAGAGCCGCGATTGACCGCCGTCGCCCGCGGGAAGATAGTACGGGCCGATCCCGTCAAATCGCGCGCCTGGCGCGCCGCCGGCGCTAACTTTCTCAAAATCCCGACGCATTCGCGCCGGAACGGCTTCCGCTTCGGCGGAGGAGGCAAGAGGCCCTGATGCTCGTCAACGCCAAATATGAACTCCAGCCCTTCGACGCCGCTGAAGCGCTGCTGCGCCAGCCCGAGGAGGCCGCGCATCCGCGCACCCTCGTCGTATTCGTGGGCCGCGATCTCGCCATGGGCGAGCGCGCCGCCAGCGTGCTCAAGGATGCGGCCGCGCATCTTTCGCGCGCCGCCGCGGCGGCGAAATTCAAGGGTAAGTTGGGAACTTCGCTCGAGATTCTGGCGGCGCCCGGCGCGCCCGCCAGCAGAGTGATACTGATGGGCGTCGGCGCCGCAGAGGAGACGGAGGGCGGCGAAGCCGCCAAGCCCTTCGAGGACTTCTTGGCGCTTGGCGGACAGACCGCGGCGAAAATGGGCGCGGGGGCGCGGGCGGTCGTGCTGTTCGACCTGCCGGAAGGGATTTCCGCCGCTCACGATTCGGTCGGCCAATTCGCGCTCGGCGGCTGGCTGCGCGCCTATAAGTTCGACCATTACAAGACAAAGAAGAAGGATGAGGCGGATCGCGACGGGCCGATGGAGGTCGTGGTCGCCCTGGCCGATCCGGACGGCCATAGCGCCGCGATGTCGGATGGCGGCCATTTGGCGGAAGCCGTCATGCTCGCGAGGACGCTCGTCAACGAGCCGGCGAACGTCCTGACTCCGCCGGAATTCGCCCGCCGCGCGTCGGAGCTGATGAAGCTTGGCGTCGAAGTGGAGGTCCTCGACGAGAAGGCGATGTCCGAACTCGGGATGCGGGCGCTGCTCGGCGTCGCGCAGGGGTCCGAGGCGGGCGCCCGGCTCGTCGTGCTGCGCTGGAGCGGCGGCGCCCAGGGCGCGGCGCCGCTCGCCTTCGTCGGCAAGGGCGTCGTTTTTGATTCCGGCGGCATTTCGATCAAGCCCGCCGCCTCGATGGAGGACATGAAAGGCGACATGGCCGGCGCCGCCGCCGTGACCGGGGCCATGTACGCAATCGCCGCCCGCAAGGCGAAGGCCAATGTCGTCGGCGTGCTCGGCCTCGTCGAGAATATGCCGGACGGCAAGGCGCAGCGGCCCGGCGATATAGTCAAATCCATGTCGGGTCAGACGATCGAGATCGTGAACACCGACGCCGAAGGCCGGCTCGTCCTCGCCGATGCGCTGACATACGTCATCGAGAACCATAAGCCCGCCGCGGTCATCGATCTGGCGACGCTCACCGGCGCCATTCTCGTCGCCCTGGGCCAGGAATATTGCGGGCTTTTCACCAATAGCGACGAGCTTGCCGAACGCCTGACCAAATCCGGGAACCACATCGGCGAGAAGCTGTGGCGCATGCCGATGGGTCCCGCCTACGACAAGCTGATCGACTCGAAATTCGCCGATATGAAGAACACCGGCGGCCGGCACGCCGGCTCGATCACCGCCGCGCATTTCATCCAGCGTTTCGTTGGCAAGACGCCCTGGGCGCATCTCGACATCGCGGGCACGGGCATGGGCTCGCCGATGAGCGACACCAACCAGAGCTGGGGCGCCGGCTGGGGCGTGCGGCTGCTCGACCGGCTGGTGCGCGACTATTACGAGGGGTAGCTGACAATCGCGCGTCTAGGCCGGAGCGAGAGGCGCTGCCTGTCACTTCAGCCAGACTAGCTCTCGATTCTTCGCGGCCGAGCAGAAGATTCGGCCCCGCTGTAGGGTAGACGCAATGAATAGTGTCAAGAAACAGGTGCAGTAGTAATCAGTAAATATTGTCACGTTAGCGCCGTAAGCGCTGCTAAAGCTTCAGCCTACAGGCGTAAATACGTTATCATGTCCTATTTTTAATGGAATTTAGCTTGCGCCGCCCAATCTGATGGTCAGTTCAGTTGGTCCTGGACTGAAAGGAACGCATCATGATTGAATCTCGATGGAACGCCGATTTCATCGCGACTGTGCTCGGCGTCGTGTTCGTGGCGGTCGGCCTGCTGGGGTTCGTCCCCAATCCGATCGTCTATGACGGCGGCTACTTCCACGTGAATGCAGCCCATAACTTCGTGCATCTCATCACCGGAGCGCTCTTGCTGCTCAGCCCCTATTTCGGCGTCCCGGTCCTCATGATTCGCACGCTGGCCATCGTCTACACGGCGCTCGCCATCCTGGGCTTCATTGCGCCGAACGTCGCTGAACTCGGCGGGCTGATCGCCATGAACCACGCCGACCACTGGCTGCATGCCGTCTTGGCCGTCGTCCTGCTCGCGATCGGCTTCATGAAGCCCATGGAACGATCGGTCACCACGGCCCATATGTAAGAGCTGTAAAGCGCCGCGCCGCAGCCTTCGGGCTGCGGCGCTTTGGGCCGAGGCTGCAATGACCGGTATGGACACAGCAGGACTTCGCGACGCCGTCCGCGACGCTCTCGACAAAAGCCCTCTGGCGGACGCCAAGTCGATCTTAGTCGAGATCGTCGAGGGAGAAGTCGTGCTGAAAGGCTCCGTCGCCTCGGCGGCCGAATGGATGGAGGCGGAATACGCCGCTTCAACGGCCGCTTCGCCCTTCAAAGTCAAGAACGCCCTGACCATCAGCGGGGTTTGGGAGGCGCCGAAAGACGACGTCTACCAGGCCGGGGTGGAATCCTTCCCCGCCAGCGATCCGCCTTCCTGGACCCCGGGCGAGACCTAAGGTTTCAGTTCAAGGCTCGCTGCGCAGGCCAAGCGATAGTCGGGAAGTCCGCCAGTTCCGGCGCGGGGATCGGCTGCGGCGCTGGCTCCGGCGCTAAGGAAACCAGCGACCGCCCCTGGATGAGGCTGTCGCCCGTCGAACTTGCACGAGGCGGAGAGTTCCGACATAGCCGGGAGCGAAAGCCGCCCGACATGCCCGAGATCGCCTTCTATCATCTCACGCGCGCCACCGTGGAGCAGACGCTGCCGACGCTGCTCGAGCGTTCACGCGCGCGCGGCTGGCGCGCCATCGTGCAGGCGATGAGCGAAACGCGCCTCCAGCAGCTCGACGCCGATCTCTGGTCGTACCGTCCGGAAAGTTTTCTCCCGCACGGCACGAAGGCCGACGACGCGCCACAGACGCAGCCGATCTATCTCACCTGCGAGAACGACAACCCCAATGACGCCGAGGTGCGGTTTTTCATCGAGGGCGCGCGCATCGCCCCGGCGCTCGCCGGCTCTAGCGCGCCGCGCGAACGCGCCGCGCTGGTTTTTGATGGACGCGACGACGCCGAACTTGCCGACGCGCGCGCGCAATGGAAAGAACTGCGCGATCTGGGCTATAGCCTCGTCTATCACCAGCAGAGCGAGAGCGGCGGATGGGTAGAGAAGGCGCGCGAACCGAAAGCGTAGATCACGCCGCATCAGGGCGAGTTCGCCAAGATGCGGATGACGCAATCGATTCCAAAGGCTTAGAGCGCGCTCCAGTCGAAAAACGGGATTCCACTTTTTCGCAGCGCGCTCTCGGGGAGGATTTCGCCGAGCGCCGCGCCAAGGCGCGCGAAAAGCTCGACGCCGTTGATCCACATAAGCGCGCCGGAGCGATCGAGGCTGATCCCAAGCGCCGGGAATGGTTTGAAGCCGTCTACTCGCTCGCGGAAGGCGACCCGGCCGGCGTGCCCTGGGCGCATCTTGAGCCACGCCCGCTGCTTGAAGACTGGCTGGCCGCCCGCTCGCTTACTGGCCTTCGCGCGCTCGACGTCGGCTGCGGATTGGGCGACAACGCCGAAGCGCTGGCGCGCGCCGGCGCGCAAGTCGTCGCCTTCGATCTCGTCGAGCGCGCCGTGCAATGGGCGCGCGAGCGCTTTCCTCAGAGCAGCGTCGATTATCAAGTCGCCGATCTTTTCGATGCGCCATCGGAATGGCGCGGCGCCTTCGATTTGGTGCACGAACTCTATACGCTGCAGGCGCTTCCCGAGACGCTTCTGCCCGACGCCGCGCGGGCGCTCGCCGCGTTTGTCGCGCCGGGCGGAACGCTGCTCGTCATCTCGCGGGCGCGCGATGATAATGAGGAGATTGGCGGCCCGCCCTGGCCGCTCACGAGGAAGGACATCGAGGCGTTCGCTGTCGATGGCCTGCGACTTGTTTCGCTCGAAGATATTCCACCGAGCGGTCATCTCGCTCGCCATTGGCGCGCCGAGTTTCGTCGCGACGAGGCTGGCGGGTGAGCGCGCCGCTGCTGTCGATTAAAAGCGTCAGCAAAAAATTCGGCGCGGTCGTTGCGCTCGAGGACGTGTCGCTCGACGTCGGGGCCGGCGAATTCTTCGCGCTGCTCGGGCCGTCGGGCTGCGGCAAAACCACGCTGATGCGTTGTATCGCGGGTTTCGAGTCGCCGGACGCCGGAACGATCGCACTGAGCGGCGTCGATCTTTCAGGCGTGCCGCCCTATCGGCGACCCGTGAACATGATGTTTCAGTCCTATGCGCTGTTTCCGCATCTCAATGTCTTTGAGAATATCGCCT
>JALHNR010000312.1 GCA_022843525.1 Methylocystis sp.
ACGCCGTGCTTTGCGACGAGACGCGCCGCCTGCGTTCCCTTGCCGGCCCCCGGCGGACCGAGCAGCACCAGCCTCATCGGGCGCGCTTCCCGCCGCGAAGCTTGGTCTTGCGAATCAGCCCCTCATATTGCTGCGCCTGCATATGGCCGTGGATCTGCGCCACGGTGTCCATGGTGACGCTGACGACGATGAGCAGCGACGTGCCGCCGAAATAGAACGGCAGATTGGCGTAGGCGATGAGCCCTTCCGGAATGATGCAGATGACCGCCAGATAGGCCGCGCCGAGCACGGTGATCCGCATCAGAACTTCGTCGATGAATTTCGCCGTGCGCTCGCCTGGCCGAATGCCCGGCACGAAACCGCCGTGCTTCTTGAGATTGTCCGCCGTCTCGACCGGATTGAAGACGATCGCGGTGTAGAAGAAGGCGAAGAACACGATCAATCCGACATAGGCGAGCATATACAATGGCCGCCCATGGCCGAAATAGGCTGAGATCGTCGCGAAGATGCTCTCGCTGCCGGTCGACTGGTAGAAGTTCGCCACGGTCGTCGGCAAGAGCAGCAGCGACGATGCGAAGATCGGCGGGATAACGCCGGACGTGTTCAGCTTCAGCGGCAGGAAGGACGTCTGTCCCTCGTAGACGCGATTACCGTGCTGACGCTTGGGATAGGTGATCAGCAGGCGCCGTTGCGCCCGCTCCATGAACACGATGAAGGCGACGACGGCGAAGGACATCACGATGACGCCGATGATCAGCGCCGTCGAAATTGCGCCCTGCCGGCCAAGCTCCAAAGTCGACACGATCGCCGAAGGAAACGCGGCGACGATGCCCGCGAAGATGATGAGCGAAGATCCGTTGCCGATTCCGCGCGAGGTGATCTGCTCGCCAAGCCACATCAGGAACATCGTGCCGCCGACCAGCGTCACGACCGTGGTGATTCGGAAGAACAGGCCCGGATCGGTGACAACGCCCTGCTGTCCCTCCAGCCCGATCGCCATCGCGTAGGCTTGGAACGTCGCGAGCGCGACGGTGAGGTAGCGGGTATATTGGTTGAGGACCTTGCGGCCCTGCTCGCCCTCTTTCTTCAGCGTCTCCAGCGTCGGAATCACCGACGTCAGCAGCTGGATGATAATCGACGCCGAGATATACGGCATGATGTTGAGCGCGAAGATCGCGCGGCGCTGCACGGCGCCGCCCGCGAACATGTTGAAGAGCTCCAGCATGCCCTTCGACTGGCCGAAAAAGCTTTTCGCGAAAGCCTCGGGGTCGATGCCCGGCAGCGGCACGTAGGTGCCGAGGCGATAGACGATCAGCGCGCCGAGCGTGAACAGGATGCGCTTTTTCAATTCCTCGGATTTGCCGAAGGCGGAGAGATTGACGTTGGCCGCGAGCTGCTCGGCTGCCGATGCCATGAAGGAACTCCCCTTTCGCGCCGCTGTCGATACGACGCATTTTTATTGGGCTAAGCGCTCGAAGTGTAGCAGTCGAGGCTCGCCCGCTCCGTTCGGAGCGTTTGTATAAAACAGCGCAGCCGCTCAAGCGAGAGCGGCCGCACCTTTTTGACTTATTGCGCTGGCGTCTCGCCGGCGAGAAGTTTCACGGTGCCGCCGGCGCCCTCGATGGCAGCGACCGCCGATTTGGAGGCCGCCGAAACCTCGAAGGCGAGCTTTGTCTTCAACTCGCCCTGGCCGAGGATCTTGACGCCGTCGCGCGGCCTGGTGACGACGCCGGCCGCAAGCAGCGCCTCAATCGTCACCGGCGCGGTGGCGTCGAGCTTGCCGGCGTCGAGCGCCTGTTGAATGCGCCCGAGATTGACTTCGTTGTAGTGCGTCGAGAACGGATTATAGAATCCGCGCTTCGGCAGGCGCCGATGCAACGGCATCTGACCGCCTTCGAAGCCCTTGATCGCCACGCCGGTGCGCGCCTTCTGGCCCTTGACGCCGCGCCCGCCGGTCTTGCCCTTGCCGGAGCCGATGCCGCGGCCGACGCGCATGCGGTTCTTGCTCGCGCCTGGATTGTCGGTGATTTCATTAAGTTTCATGGCCGCGTCCTCACTTCCCGTCGACGGTTTTGGCGTCGACGATTTTCACGAGATGCGCCACCTTAGCGATCATCCCGCGCACGGCCGGCGTGTCTTCCAGCGCGCGGCGGCGGCCAATGCGCGTCAGGCCGAGGCCAAGAAGCGTACGGCGCTGCCGTTCGGGACGGCCGATCGGGCTGCCGATCTGTTCGACGACGATCTGCTGTGTGCTCTTCGTCATGGGTCGTCTCCTTACGCGTCGACGGCGTCGGCGTCGACGCCTTGACGGCGCGACTGCAGCACCGAAACTTTAAGCGAGCGACGCGCCGCGACGGAGCGCGGCGAGTCTTCGCGGCCGAGCGCATCGAAGGTCGCGCGGATCATGTTGTAGGGATTGGACGACCCCTGGCTCTTCGCCACGACGTCATGCATGCCCAGCGTTTCGAAAATGGCGCGCATGGGACCGCCGGCGATGATTCCGGTGCCGGCCGGCGCCGCGCGCAGGATGACGCGGCCCGCGCCATGGCGGCCATGAACGTCATGATGCAGCGTGCGGCCTTCGCGCAGCGGCACGCGGATCAACGCGCGCTTGGCCGCTTCCGTCGCCTTGCGGATCGCCTCAGGCACTTCACGCGCCTTGCCGTGTCCATAGCCAACGCGGCCCTTCTGGTCGCCGACGACGACGAGCGCGGCGAAGCCGAAACGCCGGCCGCCCTTCACCACCTTCGCGACGCGATTGATGTGGACCAGACGATCCACAAATTCGCCGTCGCGATCGTCACGATCCCGATCGCGGCCGCGACCGCCTTCTCCTTCACGCGCCATTGTCTCTTCCGTCACTTACGCGGCGTGATGCGCCGCTCGCTTCCTTCACTGCCGACCCATCGGATCGACGCCCGGCGCATCTGCGCCGGCACGCATTCCGCGCGAGAAGCGCACGCCCTCAACGGCGCGCGCCCCCAGTTAAAACTCCAGACCGCCCTCGCGGGCGCCGTCGGCCAGCGCCTTGACGCGCCCGTGATACATGTAAGCGCCACGGTCGAAAACGACCTCCTTGACGCCCTTGGCGACGGCGCGCTCCGCGAGGAGCTTGCCGACGACCTTCGCCGCCTCGACGTCCGCGCCGGTCTTCAGACCCTCGCGGTTCGCCTTTTCGAGTGAAGAGGCGGCGGCGACCGTCGCGCCCTTCTCGTCGTCGATGATCTGCGCGTAGATCTGCTTGGACGAGCGAAACACCGAAAGGCGCAACCGCCCCTTGGCGCGTTCACGGATCGCCCGGCGCACCCGCGCCTTTCGACGCTGTTCGACTTTGACATCCCTGGCCATGGCGGGTCCTTACTTCTTCTTGCCTTCCTTGCGGAAGATGAATTCATTGGCGTATTTGACGCCCTTGCCCTTGTAGGGCTCGGGCGGGCGCAGGGCGCGGATCTCGGCGGCGACTTGACCGACCTGCCGCCGATCCATGCCGCTGATGCTGATTTCCGTCGGCTTCGGCGTCACGATCGCGATGCCGGCCGGAATCGGATAGCTCACGTCATGCGAATAGCCGAGCGCGAGTTGCAGCGTCTTTCCCTGCACCGCGGCGCGATAGCCGACGCCGGTGATCTCAAGCTTCTTCTCAAAGCCCGTGGTCACGCCGACGACGATATTGTTGATCTGGGCGCGCGCCGTTCCCCACAGCGCGCGGGCGCGCTTGGTTTCATTGCGCGGGTCGACCGTGATGGCGTTGTCCTGCTGGACGACGGAGACGTCGTCGGGCGCCAGAAACTCCAACTGACCCTTCGCGCCCTTCACCTGCACGAGCTGACCGTCCACCTTGGCGGTGACGCCGGCGGGAATGACGACAGGCTTCTTGCCGATACGAGACATGGTTGCAAATCCTGTTTGATGAGGCGCAAGGTCTAGAAGACCTTGCACAGCACCTCGCCACCGACATTATTCTCGCGCGCCGCGTGATCGGCCATGACGCCCTTCGGAGTCGACACGATGGTGACGCCGAGGCCATTCGCCACGCGCGGCACCGCGTCAACCGCCGCATAGACCCGGCGGCCCGGACGCGACACGCGTTCGATCTGCTTAATGACCGGTTCGCCGTCGAAATATTTCAGTTCGATCTCGAACTCGGTCCGGCCATTGCCGAAGTCGGTGCTGCTATAACCGCGGATATAGCCCTCTTCCTTCAGCACGTCGAGCACATGCGCGCGCAGCTTCGAGCCCGGAGAGGACACCTTGTCCTTGCGGCGCATCTGCGCGTTGCGGATACGGGTGAGGAGATCGCCCAATGGATCGTTGATCGCCATCTGCGTCTCCTTACCAGCTTGACTTCACGAGGCCGGGCACCAGGCCGCGGGACCCCAATTCGCGTAGCGCAATACGCGACATTTTCAGCTTCCGATAAAAGCCGCGCGGACGGCCCGACACTTCGCAGCGGTTGCGCACGCGAACGGGCGCGGAATTGCGCGGGAGTTCAGCAAGCTTGAGACGCGCCTCGAACTGCTCTTCAACGCTCAGCGTCTTGTCATTCGCGACCGCCTTCAGCCGCGCGCGCCGCCCGGCGTAGGACTTCACGAGCCTTCGCTTCCGCTTGTTGTTCTCAATCGCGCTTTTCTTCGCCATTACCAGTTTCGCCTTTCAGTATCCGCGTTTGAGGAGCTGTTACGCCCTCACTGCCGGAACGGGAAATTGAACGCCTTCAGCAAGGCGCGCGCCTCTTCGTCGGTCTTGGCCGTCGTGCAGACGATCACGTCCATGCCCAGGATCGACTCGGCCTTGTCGTAGTCGATTTCGGGAAACACGATGTGCTCTTTGATGCCGAGCGCATAATTCCCGCGACCGTCGAAGGATTTCGGATTCAATCCGCGAAAGTCGCGCACGCGCGGCAGCGCCACGGTGATCAGACGATCCAGAAACTCATACATCCGCGTCTTGCGCAGCGTCACCTTCGCGCCGATCGGCATGTTCTCTCGCAGCTTGAAGGTCGAGATCGCCTTGCGCGCGCGGGTGACGACCGGGCGCTGGCCGGCGATTAGACCAAGGTCGGCCGCCGCTGACGTCGCCTTCTTGCTGTCGTTGACAGACTCGCCGACGCCCATGTTGAGCACGATCTTCTCGATCGTCGGCACTTCGAGCGCGTTCTTATAGCCGAACTGCTTCTGCAACGCTTCGCGCACGACCTCTTCATAATGCTTGCGCATGCGCGGCACATAGGAGCTGTCCGCGCCGACCGCTGCCGCGTCGTCGCCGGATGTCGCCGGCTTTTCCTTAGCTGCAGGCTTTTCAGCCGATTTCGCGGCGGCCTTCTTCGGCTCCTTCGCCTCCGCGCCCTCGGCGGCGGGCTTTTGAGCCTTGGCGGGCTTTTCGGCCTTGGGCTTCTTTTCCTCAGCCATCGATCAATTCTCCGGAACGCTTGGCGAC
>JALHNR010000313.1 GCA_022843525.1 Methylocystis sp.
CCGCGACGAGATTGAGCACCACCAGGGCGAGGAAGAGGAAGGGCGTGAATTCGCCGAACGCGCTCGTTTGCCGCAAGAACAGAGGATCGAGCGTATCCAACACCAGCGCCCGGTAGAAAACCGCCAGCAGAACGAGCGTGAGAGTCGAGACGCCGACAAGCAGCAGAAGCGCCGCGTCATCAAGTCCGACGACCGAGCCGAAGAGCACGTGGAGCAGGTCGACGTTTGAGCCGCGCAGCGATACGAGCGTCACGCCCAGCGCCAGCGAGACGAGATAGAAGGCCGCGAGCGACGCATCCTCGCGCAGCGTCGTAAATCGGGAGGCGGCGCCGGCGGCGAGCGCGACGACGAGGCCGGCGAAGAGGCCGCCGAAAGTCATCGCCGGCAGAGACAGGCCGGCGACGAGATAGCCGACGGCGGCCCCAGGCAGGATCGCATGGGAGAGAGCGTCGCCGGCAAGCGACATGCGCCGAAGGATCAAGAAGACGCCGAGCGGCGCGCCCGAAAGCGCGAGCGCCAGGGAGCCGACAAGCGCCCGTCGCATGAATTCATAATCGGCGAAGGGCGTGACGAAAACGTCAGTGAACATGCAGGCGATCTTCGGCGTCAAACTCATCGCGAAGACATTCGCGCGCGCGCTCGTCAAAGGCTTCCGACATGGCGCGCGCGCGGATGAGATTCTTCTCGCAAAGGGCGTCGCGCGTGTCGCCCCAGAAGATGCACTCGCGGGCAAGCAGCAGCGTGCGCGGGAAGGCGCGGCGGACAATGTCCAATTCGTGCAGAACGGCGACGACGGTGCGCCCTTCGGCGCGCCACCGCGCGATCAAGGCCAAAAGATCGTCGATCGTCGCTGCGTCGATCGCGCCGAAAGGCTCGTCGAGAAGAATGACCGGCTGATCCTGGACGATCAGCCGCGCGAACAGCGCCCGCTGCATCTGCCCCCCGGACAGGGTTTCGAGCGTCCGCGATTCGAAGCCGACGAGGCCGACCGTTTCGATCGCCGCGCCCACCCGAACCTGCTCGGCCGCGTTCAGCGTTCCGAAAAGACCGACGCGCGCCAAAGCGCCCATGGCCACGAAATCGCGCACATTGATCGGGAAAGCGCGATCAATGTCGACGACCTGCGGCAGATAGGCGACGGCGCGCGGCGACAGACCGCCGAAATGGATATCTCCGCCAAGCGGCGTCAGCAGCCCGGCGAGCGCTTTGAGCAGCGTCGACTTGCCGGCGCCGTTGGGGCCGCAGACGGCGAGTCCTTCTCCAGGGGCGATTTCGCCCTCAAGGTGATGAACCGCGGGGCGACGATCATAGCCGAGGGTGAGATTGACGAGCCGGATCGCCGGCGCATTGGCCGCCGCGCTCAATGCAGCGCCCAGTAGGCGCCGGCCCACAAGGCCGCAAGAAGCAGCGCGGCGACGATGAGACGGGCGCCGGCCGAAGCTCCGAGAGCTGAGAGCCGCGCCACTCGAGCGCCAGTGGCGCCGCTGGCGGGCAACTGCTGGGCCAGGGCGCGATGTTGGGTCGTCATGTCGAACATAGCCAATGTTATATTATAACGCAGAGGTCGAACAAGGAGTGATCCGCCTCGCCAGCGTGGATAGGCGCCGTGGAGCGCCGCATTAAGTATAGGTTGAGGCGCGTTCACGCCAATCGGCCGTGGACAGGGGAGGGCGATTCTGTTATCCCGTGCCGCACGGGTCAGGCGCTCCGTCAGCGCCCGGATACCTATTCCCTATTATGGCCGCTCAACGACGGAGCCGTCGCGGCGGGTCCCAAACACAGGATGGATACGTGCAAGTTCTCGTTCGCGACAACAATGTCGATCAGGCGCTCAAGGCTCTGAAAAAGAAGATGCAACGCGAGGGCATCTTCCGCGAAATGAAACTGCGCGGTCACTATGAAAAGCCATCCGAGAAGCGCGCGCGCGAGAAGGCCGAAGCGGTCCGTCGCGCCCGCAAGCTGGCCCGCAAGAAGCTCCAGCGCGAAGGCCTGCTGCCGGTCAAGGCGAAGCCGGTCGGCGCCCGCTGATCCGGCTAGAGCCGTCGAATTCTCGCCCGATTGCAAGCGCTTTTTAAAAATTGCGCATAGAAGATAGACGGGGAAGTCGTATTGCGGCTGGGAGGATCTGAAGGCATGGGCTTTTGCCGTGCGGCGACGTCGCGTCGCCAAGCTTCGCTCCTATCTGGTCAGTCTCTAACGCGCGGCGCGGCGGCGCTCGCCATCATCGCTCTCGCGGGCTGCGAAACCGCGAGCGGCATCCGTCCCCCGGGACGCGGCATCGCCGAGATCGCCGACACCGACGCCAACTCGGCCTCCGTCAATATTGATTCGCTCAGCGAAGTGATTCGGCGCAATCCGTCGAGCGCTGAGGCCTACAACACCCGCGGCGTCGCTTACGCTCGGGTCGGACGGTTCCAGGAGGCGGTCGCCGACTTCACGCAGGCCATCAAGCTCGAGCCGAATAATTCGGCGGCCTACACCAATCGCGCGCTCGCGCTCCGCCAGATGGGCCAGAGCGACGCCGCCCGCGCCGACTTCGACAGAGCGATTGAAGTCAATCCCAAACATGCGCCGGCTTATGTCGGTCGCGCCAACCTGCTGCGCGCCCAGGGCAACCTTGATCAGGCGCTTGCCGATCTCGACCAGGCGATCCGCCTCAATCCCGAAAGCGCGCAGGCGTTTCATGCGCGCGGACTTATCCACCAGAAGCGCGGCGATGATGCGCGCGCCGTGACGGATTTCGACAACGCGATCGACCGCGATCCCTTTGCGGCGGCGCCCTATTTGGCGCGCGGCGAAAGCCTGGTTAAACTCGGCAAATTCGACAAGGCGGTCGAGGATTTCAACGCCGCGCTCAACGTCGACAGCAAGAGCGCGCTCGCGTGGGCCTGGCTCGGCGTCGCTTACGACAAGAGCGGCAACCGCTCCAAGGCGCAGGAATCTTATCAGCGCGCGCTCACGCTCGATCCGCAGCAGCCCCTCGCCAAACAGGGCATGGGTCGCGGTTAGAGCAGGTTCCGAAAAAGGCGCCAGACTTTTTCGATGAGAAACTGCTCCACCATTTCGATTTTGAGCGATTCCTTCCCGATCACATGATCATGTGATCGGGAAGCGCTCTAGTCTCGCGGGACGCTTTGGTCCTCGCGCCATTGCCGGTAAACCGCAATCGCGAAGGCGACGGCCAGCACCAGCACGCAGCCTGCAATCGAAAGCCCAAGTTCGAGCGCTCTGTGGTTCGCGACATGCACGAATGCGGGCAGGGCGGGGTCGGCTGCCGCCATGTCGCCCGCGACCCAGCCGAGAAGGCCTGCGCCCGCCCAGACCAGCGCCGGAAACCTCTCCAGCACTTTCAGCAGCGCGCCCGCGCCGAACATCACGATCGGCATTGAAACGAGAAGCCCGAAGACAATGAGATTGGTCGAGCCATGCGCCGCCGCGGCGATGGCGATCACATTGTCGAGCGACATCACCGCGTCCGCCATGATGATAGCGCCGACCGCGCTCCAGAGGTTGGGTTTGGCCTTGACGTCTGAATGCTCGGCTTCATCGATCAGCAGTTTCACGGCGACGATGAGCAGCAAAACGGCGCCGACGATTTTCAGATAGGGAACCGCCATAAGCTCGACGACGACGAGCGTGAAAGCGATGCGCAGAACGACGCCGCCCAGCGCGCCCAGAAATACGCCCCAGCGCCGCTGACGCACCGGCAGTTGCCGACACGCAAGCGCAATCAAAATTGCGTTGTCGCCCGAGAGCAGCAGGTTGATCCAGATGATCTCGAAGACTTCCCAGCCAAGGCTGAATTCCGGAGACATGCGCGCTTCTTACCTGCCGGGCGAAGCCCATTGCTGCGGTTGCCGACGAACGGAGTCGCTAGGACGACTCCGCCTCGCCGCAATCTTCCTGATGCATTGGCGATGCGCGACCGTGCATCTGACCACTGAAGCTTTTCATCTGCAGGCGCCGCGCATCACGCACTTGCATTAGCGGCAATTTACGGAAGAAGGAAGACGGTCGCTAAGCTTATGCAGACGCCGATTTTTCGCTTTCACGAGGAACAAGGGGCTTCACCCTGTGTTCATCTGGGAAAGGCGCGGCAAGTTCGACAATGGCGTCGGTTAAGTGCGCGCTGCAGGAGGTTACTATGGGCATGGCACAGCCAAACGCCAACCTTATCTCGAGCGATAAGGTCGAAGGCACGGATGTGTATGACGCGGCCGGCAACAAGATTGGCGAAATCGATCACCTGATGATCGATCGCGTCTCTGGTTCGGTTCGATACGCGATTATGACCTTCGGCGGCTTTCTCGGCATCGGCGAAGGCGAGCATCCTTTGCCCTGGAAAGCGTTCCGCTACGACACCAATCTCGGCGGATATATCGCGGATGTGACGGAAGAGCAGCTGCAGAACGCTCCTGAATTCGCGGGTGAAGAAAGCTGGAGCGATCGCGACTGGGAAAGCCGGCTGCACAGGAACTACGGGTCCTCCCCCTATTGGGAAGACACCACGACGTCCACGTCGAGAGACCAGTCGACGTTAAGGTGACTTTGACCGAAGTGGGAACCCGCGGTAGGGCGGAGCCGTAATTGGCTCCGCCCTTTTTGCCGCCTATATGCGTCGAAAGGATTATCCGAAAGGCCTTTGAAATGCGCATCGGAGCCGCCGCACTTTTGCTTTTCTGGACTCTGGGCGGTGGCGTCGCCGCGCCTCAGTCGGTTGCTCAAGACCGTCGCGGCGCGGAGATCGAATCCACGCTCAAGCGCATCAAGCTTCCTCCGGGCTTCTCGATTGCGCTCTATGCGCTCGTCCCTGACGCGCGCACGCTCGCCGTCGGGAGAGACGGACGCGCGATCTTTGTCGGCACCGCGGAGAAGCGCGCTTTTGTGATCACGCCCGGCGAGACAAGGGCCGCATCCGTCGAGCCATTGGCGCCATCGATGAAATTCGCGATGCCTCACGGCCTGTGTTTTTCAAAGGACGGCGCGCTCTTTCTCGTTGAGCGTAATCGCGTCACACGGTTCGACGATGCGGAGAACACGTGGCGCGACGCGGCGGCGAACGCCACGGTCGTGGTCAAGGCCGGCGATCTCATTCCGCGCAGCGAGGAGAGTCGCGGTCACTCATCGCGCGTGTGCCGCGTCGGGCCTGACGACAAGCTCTACATTTCCCTTGGCCAGCCGCACAATGTCGCGCCGCGAGATAAGCTTGCGCTGTACGAGAAGACGGGAATCGGCGGCATCATTCGGATGAATCTCGACGGATCGCAGCGAGAAGTCTTCGCGACCGGCATTCGCAATTCCGTCGGCATGGCGTTCGACACGGACGGGTCGCTCTGGTTCACCGACAATCAGGTTGACTCGATGGGCGACGATCGGCCGCCGGGCGAAATCAATCGCGCCGACAGTGCAGGATTGAATTTCGGCTTTCCCTGGTAT
>JALHNR010000314.1 GCA_022843525.1 Methylocystis sp.
TTGCCTGAGCCATAGGCGTAATTGGCGCTGATCCGCGGTTTCCACGGATGATCTGAAAATGTGTAGCCCGCCTCAAATGCATAGGCGATCGCGTCGTGCTGGACCGTCGTTTGAACGGCGTTGCGGCGCGCGCCAAAATCGCGGAATTCGCCGGTTTCGCCAAACTGTTTGTTGATGTCGAAGTCGTAATCAAAATCTTTGATCACGCCGTAGACGCGCAGGCCAGGCGCATAAGTGTCGCGATGAAACTTCAGCGCGTTCGAGACGTTGAGCGGATCTCCATATTGCTTGCGGCCTAAAAAATAAGGCTGGATCGTCGCATATTCCGACCAGCGGCGGATGCTGAATACGCTGCCGTAGATCCAGTTCTGCCAGTCAGGTCGGTCGAACTGATATGGATAACGAATGACCGGCCGCATCAGGAAACTGTCAATGTCCCAGTCATTATCCTTCTTGCCGATTTTGATCCGGAAGCCGTCAAAATTGTTGGTCGTGTTGCGGAACTCATTCTCGGCGATCAGACGGCGGTCGAGCAGTTCGAGGTGAAAGCGCCCAGCGCGAAGGGTTAGAGGCCGATCGTTGCCGAGATCGTCCTTGCCGAAGGCGTCCTTGAAAAATAGTTCGCCATAGCCGGAAATGAGCTCCGTCTGATTGATCTCCTGGCCTTGATATTCATAGATGCTGTTGTAGGCGCGCGAGTCCTGAAATTCGACGACGAATCGAAAGGGATCGAGAATGTTCTGCACGCCGAGATACGCCCGCGTGCGCGACAGCCAAAGCGAGTTGGGAAAATACTTGCGCTGCGACGTCGGCGGATTGGTCGTCGTGCTCGTCCACGGCCGATAATCGTCCTTGCGATATTCAAAACGCACGCGCGAATCGAGACCGACGTTCAGCCAGTCGATGCCTTCGAATTGCTTGTATGTGTTCGCGAGGTTACGCACATAAGGCGGAATGTCGGGCTGCGGCTCCAAACGATAGCCGCGCGTCGGCACATAGTAGCTCTTCTTCACCAGCGGCGGCGGCGGCGCCCCGGGACCAGCAGCGACACCCTTGCCATCGGTCTTCGTCGTCACTGATCTTTTTTCCGGCGCGGCGGCTTTTGCGCCGTCATCCGACTGCCCCTCTTTTCCCGCAACTTCCTTCGAGGGTGCTTTGTCTTGGGCGCCCGCTATTTCGGGAACGCTAAGGGCAGCGCCGACGACGGCGCCAAACGCGGCTAATCCTAACTTCTTTCTATTTTTGCTTGTCGACATCGACTTTAACCCGGACTCCGGTTGGCGCTTTGATCGACGGACCGATATGTAAACCGTGTACATATCGGATATGCCGTTACGGTCGATCTGTTAAGCTCATGTTTTAATCAACTCGATTTTCGACTTGCGCTGTTGTGAAATCGCCACAGCAGACGCAACATTGCAGCCCGCGCGTTTAATTTTCGCTTTGACATTCCAGCCACTCTCTCTGGGCCGCAGAGGTTGCCCTTCTGCTCCGTCCACGCCGCAAGAGGCAGTAAAGCGAAACGCTGGCTTTTTGTCTATCGATTTAGTAGACAACTCCACACATCGAGCGAAAGCGTTGCGGTAATGTCACAGGTTGAGAGATTGGGCGCCGCCATGGCGAGCAGAGGCCTAGGCCGCCGTCCTATTTCTGCAGGACGAAGAAGAGGCGCGGATACCGCAGAAGAACTTTGCCGTCCGGTTGCCGCGGATAGGCCTGTGCAAGCCTCCCTCTGTATCGCGCTAAAAATTCGACGCGCTCATTTGCGTCGAGCAAGTCGAGGAAGGGACGCAGGCCCGATCCTTCGAACCATTCGACCACGCCGTCAGGGCCGTCGAGCGAGTGGACATAGACCGTCTGCCAAATATCGATCGAACTGCAGAGCGGCGCGAGCAGATTGTAATATTCCTCGAGCGGACCGAGCACCATGATCGACTTGGCGACTGGAAGCAGACGCGGCGCCCAGGGGCCATCCGCCGCGACCATGCGCATCGCCGCGTGCGAAAGCTCATGCGTATTGTTCGGCATCTGGACCGCAAGACGTCCGCCGGGCCGCAAATAACTCAACAGCCTTGTCATCAACCCGCGATGGCCGGGGAGGAAATGCAGAGCCGCATTGGCGAAGATGAGATCGGCGGGCTCTGACGGGCGCCAATGCGCGATATCCTCTTTGATAAAAGTCGCTGTGGGCGTGCGCGCGCGGGCGACCGATAGCATGTTGTCGGATTTGTCGATCCCGATGATGTCGGCGCCGGAAAAGCTCATCGCGAGGAGCTGCGTGCTGTTTCCGGGTCCGCATCCGAGGTCATAAATCCGTTGCGTGTCGCAATAAGGCACGTGCGCAAGCAGGTCGCGGGCGGCGCGCGTGCGCTCCGCTTCGAATTTCAGATAGAGCGCCGAATTCCAGTCGTTTGTCGCGCGCCTTTCGTCGATCCCGTCAGCAGGCGCCGCGCTCAAATGCCGTCTCCGGCGTTGACATAGTCGCCATTCTCGTCGGCGGGAAAGATGCGGGCTTTCGCCAGCGAAAGCGGGACGCGGCCGCCGAGCGAAGCCGAACGGTCGAGCGGTGAGTCGATTTCGAGCGTTTGATCGTAGCCGTCGATGGCGATCGTGGCGCGAACGCCGGCAGGCGTGCGTCGCAGGCTCTCGACGCGTCCTTCAAGATCGCCGCTCCCTTCCGCCGTGACGGCGATGTCCGCCGGGCGGAAGAAGACTCTCGCCGGCCCGCTGCGCAAGCCATGGGTGTCGATGTGCAATTCGCGGCCGCCAAACGTCACATGGCCGTCGGAGATGGTGACAGGCAACGCGATCGCTTCGCCGACGAAGGAGAGAACGAAGGGCGAAGCCGGACGGTCGTAAAGCTCTTCAGGCGTCCCAATCTGTTCGATGCGGCCTTCGTTAAGCACGACGACGCGATCGGCGAGCTCCATCGCTTCATCCTGATCATGCGTGACGAAGACCGTCGTCAATCCCGTTTGCTTGTGAATGTCACGCAGCCAGCGGCGCAAGTCCTTGCGCACGCGCGCGTCAAGGGCGCCGAAGGGCTCGTCAAGCAGCAGCACGCGCGGTTCGATGGCGAGCGCGCGCGCGAGAGCGACGCGCTGACGCTGGCCGCCGGAGAGCTGCGCCGGATAGCGGCCGCCGAGTCCGTCGAGCTGCACGAACTGCAGAAGCTCCGCGACGCGCGCCTTGATCGCCGCCCGAGATGGACGCGTGCGTCTGGGGCGAACTCTCAGACCATAGGCGATATTGTCGGCGACGGTCATATGTTTGAAGAGCGCATAGTTCTGAAACACCATGCCGACATGGCGGTCCTGCACGGGCAGATTGGTCGCGTTCTCGCCGTCGAAGAGGATCCGGCCGCGATCGGGAGAATTGAGTCCCGCGATCACCCGCAGCAACGTCGTCTTGCCGGAGCCCGAGGGTCCAAGCAGCGCGACGAGTTCGCCAGGCTGAATGTCGAGGCTGACGTCGCGCAAGGCCGGAAAGGCGCCGAAATCCTGCTCGACCCCCTCGATGCGAATGGACGTTCCGCGCTTACTTGCCTCAGTGGCGGCGAGCGCGTCCAGAGAGCGCGTCAGCGTGACGCCACTCGAGGAAGGTCTTGAGCCCAAGTGTGACGAGCGCCAAGCCTGCAAGAAGGACCGCGAGCGCGAAAGCGGCGACATTATTGTATTCATTGTAGAGTATCTCCACCTGAAGCGGAATTGTATTGGTCAAGCCGCGTATGTGGCCGGAGACGACCGAAACGGCGCCGAACTCGCCCATGGCGCGGGCGTTACACAGCAGCACGCCGTACAGCAGGCCCCATTTGATGTTGGGCAGCGTCACGGTCAGAAAAGTCTTGAAGCCGGAGGCGCCGAGCGTGAGCGCCGCTTCCTCCTCAATCTTGCCTTGCTCCTCCATCAACGGAATGAGTTCGCGCGCAACGAAAGGAAAGGTGACGAAGAGGGTCGCCAGCACAATGCCGGGCACGGCAAAGATGATCCGCACGCCGTGAGCCGCGAGCCACGGGCCGAAGAGGCCCTGCCCCCCGAACACCAGCACATAGACGAGGCCGGCGACGACCGGCGACACCGAGAACGGAAGATCAATCAGCGTGATGAGAACGCTCTTGCCCGGAAAAGAAAATTTGGCGATCGACCAGGACGCCGCGAGTCCGAACACAAGATTCGCCGGCACGGCGATCGCCGCGACAAGAAGCGTCAGACGGATCGCGGCGCGCGCGTCCGGATCGTCGAACGCCGTGAGAAAGGGTACGATCCCATTGCTGAAGGCTTCAACGAAGACGATCGCCAGCGGCGCAAAAAGAAAGATGGCGAGAAACAGCACCGCGGTCGCAATAAGCGTATAGCGCGCGAACGACGAGTCGTGCGTGACCGGCCGGAATTTGACGCCGCGACCGCGGCCGCTGGACGTGATCGCGATCTCAGACATGATGTCAGACATGGCCGAATCTCCTGCGGCTCCATGCCTGGACCAGATTGATGAGAAGCAGCGCGGCGAAGGAAATCGCCAGCATGATCGTCGCGATTCCGGTCGCGCCCGGGACGTCATATTGCTCAAGCTTCACGACGATGAGCAGCGGCGCGATCTCGGATACGTAAGCGATATTGCCGGCGATGAAGATCACCGAGCCATATTCGCCAATGGCTCTGGCGAAAGCGAGCGCGAAGCCGGTAAGCAGCGCCGGCGCCAGCGGCGGCAGCATCACACGGATGACGGTTTGCGGCCTGCCCGCGCCGAGAGTGGCGGAGGCTTCCTCCAGCTCCACTTCAAGTTCCGAAATAATTGGCTGCACCGTGCGCACGACGAACGGCAGTCCGATAAAGATGAGCGCGACCAGAATGCCCCAGCGGGTGTAAGCGATCTTGATGTCGTAGTCGGCGAGCGGCGCGCCAAACCAGCCATTCGGCGAATAGAGCGCCGCAAGCGAAATGCCGGCCACGGCCGTCGGCAGCGCGAAGGGCAGATCGACGAATGCGTCAAGCAGTCGACGGCCGGCAAAATCGTATCTTGTGAGCACCCAGGCGACGACGAGGCCAAAGAACAGATCGACGACCGCGGCCGCGAAGGAGATGAAGAACGTCGTACGCAGCGCTGCAGCGACGCGCGGCTCCGAGGCGATCGCATAGAGGCCGGAAAATCCCAGTCCCGATGACTGCCAGATGAGCGTGGCGAGCGGAAAGAGAACGATCAGGCCGAGATAGATCAGCGTATAGCCGAACGTCAGGCCGAAGCCTGGAATGACGCTCGGCGCCGTGAAGCGCCGAGCGTTTTTGCCGACAAGGCTCGGGGAGGTCACCTTGTCAGCTCTTGTTTCTGGATGTCGTCGAAAATGCCGCCGTCGGCGAAATGCTTCTTTTGCGCCGCCGCCCAACCGCCGAAACTTTTATCGACGGTGATGA
>JALHNR010000315.1 GCA_022843525.1 Methylocystis sp.
GTCCTTCTGTTTGCTGCATCGGTTTCCGCGTCGTCGACGCCGCAAAAGCGATGCGCCGCGCCGTTTCCTTGGGCGCCAAGCCTGTCGCCTTCGGCGTTGGCCCGATGGAGCTGAACATTCCCGCCATCGAAGGCGTCGGAGGTTCGCTCATCTATCTCGTCGACCGTTATGGCGATCAAGGTTCGATCTGGGATATCGACTTTAGGTGGATAGGAGAGCACGATCCTAATCCTCCAGGCGTGGGGCTGACCAATATCGACCATCTCACGCACAACGTTCGCCGCGGCCGCATGGACGCGCTCGCGGCCTGGTATGAGCGCATCTTCAATTTCCGTGAAATTCGCTACTTCGACATAGAAGGCAAGATGACGGGCTTGCGCTCTCGCGCCATGACGAGCCCCTGCGGCAAGATTCGTATCCCGATCAACGAAAGCGCCGACGAAAAAAGCCAGATCGAGGAATTCTTGGACGCATATAGGGGTGAAGGGATTCAGCACATCGCCTGCGCGTGCCGGGATATCTATGAAACCGTTGTCGCAATGCGCAACAACGGGCTCGATTTCATGCCGGCGCCGCCGGACGCCTATTATGAAGCGCTGGAGCATCGGCTTCCTGGTCACGGAGAGCCGACGCAGCGTCTTAAGGAACTCGGCATTCTGGCCGACGGTCGCACGACGGGCGCCCACCGGCTGCTGCTGCAGATTTTCTCCAAGACGGTCATTGGACCCATCTTCTTCGAATTCATTCAGCGCAAGGGCGATGAAGGCTTCGGCGAAGGAAATTTTCGGGCGCTGTTTGAATCGATCGAAGAGGATCAGATCCGCCGCGGCGTTTTGAACCGGGCGGCAGGCTAGGCATGTCGCCCACGCGCTATTTGCACGGCTTCGGCAATGAGTTCGAGAGCGAAGCTCTGCCCGGCGCGTTGCCGATGGGACAGAACTCGCCGCAGCGGTGCCCTTACGGCCTTTACGCCGAACAATTGTCCGGCTCCGCATTCACCGCGCCGAGCCATCTCAACAAACGCTCCTGGCTCTACCGGATACGACCCTCCGTCCTGCACGTCCGCAACCCCAGGGACATTGAGCACAGCCGCTGGAAAACCGCGCCCTGCCGCGAGGCTGACGCGCCGCTCGGGCAGCTGCGCTGGAGCGCGAGCGACGTCCCAGAAGACGCAGGTTCCTTCATCGAAGGAATGCGCACCATCGTAACGGCGGGCGATTGCAGCCTGAGAGTCGGCATGGCGGCGCATCTCTATCTCGCCGGCCAGTCGATGGTCGACGACTATTTCTACGACGCCGATGGCGAGTTGCTGATCGTCCCGCAGTTCGGAGACCTGCGCATCTTCACCGAGTTCGGCCTCATTGAGTGCTCCCCCGGCGAGATATGCGTCATTCCGCGCGGCGTAAAATTTCGGGTTGAGCTCTCGGCGGGCCCGTCTCGCGGCTATGTCTGTGAAAACTACGGCGCGCCGTTTACATTGCCCTATCGCGGCGTGATCGGCGCGAATGGACTCGCCAATCCGCGCGACTTCTTTTCGCCGACCGCCGCGTTCGAAGACAAGGAAACGCCGTGCCGTCTGAGCGTCAAATGGGGCGGCCGCTTCTATCGCTGTGACCTCGACCAATCACCGCTTGACGTCGTCGCCTGGCATGGGAATTACGCGCCCTATAAATATGATCTGCGAAAATTCTGTCCGGTCGGCGCCGTGCTGTTCGATCATCCCGATCCGTCGATATTTACGGTGGTGACCTCTCCTTCAGACGAAAGCGGCGTGGGCAACGTCGATTTCGCGATTTTCCCGCCGCGTTGGCAAGTCGCGGAACATACGTTCCGGCCTCCGTGGTATCATTTGAACATTATGAGCGAGTTCATGGGTTTGATTTACGGACGCTACGACGCGAAGCCGTCCGGCTTCGAGCCCGGCGGCATGTCGCTGCACAATGCGATGCTGCCCCATGGTCCAGACACGGAGGCCTTCGAACAGGCCACTGAGGCGGATCTTGGCCCGACGAAGATCGACGACGCTCTCGCCTTTATGTTCGAATCCCGACTGCCGCTCTATCCGACCTCTTTCGCTATGTCGCTTGAAACGCTGCAGCAAGATTACGCGGAGTGCTGGTCGGATTTGCGCCGCAACTTTACCGGCAATGGACCGTGAAGCTCGCATCCCTGAAGAGCCGACGGGACGGCGCCCTCATCCTCGTCTCGCGGGATCTCACGCGGGCTGTTGCGGCCGGCTTCGTCGCGCCCACTCTGCAGTCCGCGATCGAAGACTGGGAAACCGTCGCGCCGGAGCTGCGGGCGTTGGCGGCGCGGCTCGAATGCGGACTTCGAGAGAGCTTTCCCTTTCGCGAGCAGGATTGCGCCTCGCCGCTGCCGCGCGCCTATCAGTGGGCGGACGGCTCGGCGTATGTCAATCACGTCGCGCTTGTTCGCAAGTCCCGCGGCGCGGAAATGCCGGAGAGCTTCTGGAGCGATCCGCTGATGTATCAGGGAGGCTCCGACGTCTTCCTTGGCCCGCGTGACGATATTCCCCTGCGCGACGAAAAGCACGATCTTGATCTCGAAGCCGAAGTCGCCATCGTCACCGACGATGTGCCGATGGGCGTGACTCCGGAGGACGCGCGCGAACACATCAAGCTCGTCATGCTGGTCAATGACGTGACCTTGCGCGGGCTGGTGCCTCCGGAGCTTGCAAAAGGCTTCGGCTTTTTCCAGTCAAAACCCGCTTCCGCCTTTTCCCCCGTCGCCGTGACGCCTGACGAGCTTGGCGACGCCTGGGACGGCGGGCGGCTGTCGCTGCCGCTGCTGTCCTTCGTCAATGGCGCGCCGCTCGGCCGGCCCGACGCCGGAAAGGACATGACTTTCGACTTTCCGCGCCTCATCGCGCATGCGGCGCGCACGCGCGCGCTTAGCGCCGGCACGATCATCGGCTCCGGCACCATTTCCAACCGGGACGCCGACGGCGGGCCCGGCAGACCGATTGCGCAGGGCGGAGACGGCTACTCCTGCATCGCCGAGCAGCGGGTGGTGGAGAAGCTCATTGAGGGCGCGCCGCGCACGAGATTTCTGACGGCGGGCGATGTGGTGCGCATCGAGATGCGCGCCGAAGATGGGCGCTCGATTTTCGGCGCCATAGAGCAACAGGTGGCCGCTTCAGGGCCTCAGGGTTAACAGAGACGATCGGTGAAGGGCTTCCTCATCCTGAGGAGCGTGCGCAGCACGCGTCTCGAAGGGCGAGGAAGCCCGTTTTCGCGCTCGTGCTTCGAGACGGCTCCTTCGATCTCGGGCCTGCCCGAGATCGACATCAAATGCGCAAGTCGGGTAAACCCGACTTGCGGAGCCTCCTCAGCATGAGGGTGAGGAAAACAATCCTTCACCCGATTCCGCTGTAGGATTAAGCGCTTCGTTTGGCGCGGAAGTAATGGAAATCGCCGCGCGAGATGATGCGGTCTCCAGGCGCGAGTTCATGCGCCGCAAAGTCAGAAGCATTGCGCAGGCGATCATAGATCGGCGCAAAATCCTGATAACCGTCGGCGAGAAGCTTCTCGAAGCTTTCGATGACGAAATATGTCTGCTGAAAATCGCTGATGATGTAATTCGTCCGCATGACGCGTTCGAGGTCGAAGGAGACGCGGTTTGGCGACGAGTCTTCCAGCGAAAAGATCGTTTCGGAAGGCGAGGACATGATTCCGGCCCCGAAGATGCGCAGCCCTTTCGGCGTCTCGATCAGGCCGAACTCGATCGTGTACCAGTAGAGCCGCGCGAGATTGTGGAGCTGCCCGCGCGCGAGCGCCCGTCGGCCGCCCTTGCCATAGGCTTCGAGAAAGCCTGCATAGGTCGGATTGGCAAGGAGCGGCACATGCCCGAAGACGTCATGGAAGACGTCGGGCTCCTGCAGATATTCAAGTTCCGACTCCGGGCGGATGAATGCCCCGGCGGGAAAGCGCCGATTGGCGAGATGATCGAAGAAGGCGTCGTCAGGAATCAGCCCGGCCACCGGAACGACGCTCCAGCCGGTCATGGCCCCTAATCGGCGGCTCAGATCCGCGAAATCCGGAATGCCGGAGCGCGACAGTTCGAGCTGTTGCTTCGCCTCGAGGAACTCGTCGCAGGCCCGGCCGGGCAAAAGCTTCGCTTGGCGGGCGAACAGCCTGTTCCAGCGATCGTGCTCCTCGTCGCTGTAGGAGGCCCAGTTCTGATCTATCGTCCAGTCCGCCTGTCGCGGCGCCTGCGCGTATCGATTCTTGCTTTCGCTCGTGAGCTGCAGTCCCATCGCGGGTGTCCGTCGTGGAAGCCGTCTCTCTCCAACATATAGGCGCGCGGTCTCGTCTTGCGAGATGACAACGGCCGGACGCGCCTTAGATGAGCCAACATGGAAGAGCTTTCGCATTTTATCGGCGGACGCCGAGTTAAGGGAAAGTCCGGCCGTTTCACCGACGCCTATGAGCCGATGACGGGCGCGGCGATCTCGCGCGTGCCGCTCGCCAGCCGCGACGAGATGCGTGCGGCGATCGCCGACTCCGCCGCGGCGCAGCGAGAATGGGCGGCGGTCAATCCGCAGCGCAGAGCCCGCGTGCTGATGAGATTCGTCGATCTCGTCGGGCGCGAGAAGGAGAGGCTGGCAGCGATTCTCGCGCGCGAGCACGGCAAGACCCTCGCCGATGCGCAGGGCGAGATCCAGCGCGGGGTCGAGGTCGCCGAATTTTGCATCGGCGTCCCGCATCTGCTGAAGGGCGAATTTACCGATTCCGCGGCGGCCGGCCTCGACGTCTATTCGATGCGCCAGCCGCTGGGGGTCGTCGCCGGCATTACGCCTTTCAATTTTCCGGTGATGATTCCGATGTGGAAATTCGCCCCGGCGATCGCCTGCGGCAACGCCTTCATTCTGAAGCCTTCCGAACGCGATCCCGGCGCGCCCCTGCTTCTGGCCGAACTGATGCTCGAAGCCGGCCTGCCGCCCGGCGTGCTCAATGTCGTCAACGGCGACAAGGAAGCGGTCGACGCGCTGCTGGAAGACCCTGACGTCAAGGCCATCGGCTTCGTCGGTTCGACGCCGGTCGCCGAATATGTCTATGCGCAGGGCGCCGCCCATGGAAAGCGCGTGCAGTGTTTCGGCGGCGCGAAAAACCACATGGTGATCATGCCGGACGCCGACATGGATCAGGCGGTCGACGCCCTGATCGGCGCCGCCTATGGGTCGGGCGGCGAGCGGTGCATGGCGATCTCAGTCGCGGTGCCGGTCGGCGAAGAAACCGCCGACGCGCTGGTCGCTCGGCTCGAACCGCGGGTTGAGAATCTGCGCGTCGGGCCTTCGACAGATCCTTCAGCCGATTTCGGCCCGCTGATCACCCGCGCGCATCTGGAGCGGGTCA
>JALHNR010000316.1 GCA_022843525.1 Methylocystis sp.
GACGCGCTCGATGCGCTGCTCCGTCCGGCTCGCAGTCTCCGGCGTTTTCTTCCAGATCGGCGCGAGAGTGTGATTGATGGTCGGCGCGTCGATCGCCTTGACAGGGCGGGTGCCAATGGCGGGATAAGCATATTTTTCAAGCGTCGCTTAAACTGCGCACATGCCTACGCACGTTCAGTAGTTGGAATGTGCCAGATAGTGTCGGAAGCGTCCAGAGCGAATGCCAGCGCAAATTGCGGATAATCAAGGACTTATTGTAGGGCTTCGGAACACCTCGGAAGTTGACTTAGCGGGCCGCAGCTCCACCACCTGATCGACGGATGGCGAACGGCTCGCGATCGCCGCAGACAGCGGCCGCAGTCCGCAAAGCGCGCGCCGCCCCATCATTGTTTCGCGCAGATCCCGCGCCATATCCGGAGAGAATCTCCCGGAGCGCGCCGATGTATCGCAAAATTCTGCTGCCGATCGATCTCACCGAATCTGAGATGACCGACCGGGCGATCTCGGTCGCACAGGCGCTGGCGAAGACGTTCGACAGCGAGATGCGCGTCGTCAACGTCCAATCGCTCCTGCCCATCTCATTTCTCGACTACGTGCCTGAAAATTTTAACGTTCAGGTGCGTCGCGGCTTGGAGAAGGAAATAGCGGCGATCGCCGCCAAGATCGACTGCGCGCCGGAACGCGTGTCCACGACGCTGCTGTTCGGCCCCGTTTATCAAAAGGTCTTGGCCGAGGCCGAGGACTGGGGCGCCGATCTCATCGTGCTGTGCTCGCATCGGCCGGGCATGGACCGTTTTCTCATTGGCTCCAACGCAACGACCATCGTCAATCACGCGCAATGCTCGGTTCTGGTAGTGCGCGGGTTCGTATCCTAAGGCCCCTAAAACTTCGGCAGCCTTAGTTCGCCCGCGCGTGTGAACCTAAAGTGGCGCGTCGGTGACGCGGCCTTCACGAAACTCTCATCACGCTCTCACATGACTTTGCTACCGACGCGTCGATGCGGCGATCAGTGATGTCTCGCGAGGATGCCATGTCGAAAGAGGCGATGCAGAACGCCGGCGGTTCGGCGACGGAAAAACCTGAGAGCAACACCGGCAAGATCGTCGGCGGCGCGATCGCCGCGGCGATCGGCGGCGTGATCGGCGCATTGCTGATGGGCAGTTACGCCATCCTGCCGGCGGCGGTGGTCGTCGGCCTGCTTGGCGTCGCGCTGGGCGCGGTGTTCGACTGAGCAGAATTTCGGGCCGGGCGTTGCGCGCACGCGCGTCCGGCTCGGGAGCGTGCGTTTCGAGTTCGCGCGTGAGAAACTTGGCGGCTGAGTCTCCTTAACCGGCAGGCGAAGCCGCTTCTTTTTTGCCTCGCCATGATCTTTTGCCCTGCCCCCGAGCGCGATCGATAACTCTAATGGAATTTGGTCGGCGCACGGCTCGGCCTTTCGCTTTGCTAAAGCCAGGCGTAGGAATATGTGTATTTCGAGGACTGCGGTCTTGGGCGGAGCCGTTTCGCTCCGGTTTCGTTAGTCTTCGGAAACGGGCCTTGCTAATCGGCCCAGTTTTCATCTGGGAGGATAGAGATGAAGAAAATTATCGGATTCGCTGCAGCGGCTGCCGTTCTGTTCGGCGCTTCCGCTTTCGCCAGCCCGCTGACCAGCGCCGCCAACGTCCGGTCCGGCCCGAGCCCGAAGTGGCCGGTCATTGGCCAGCTGCCCGCTGGCACAGACGTCACAGTGCTCGATTGTGGCGGCGGCTGGAAGCGCGACTGGTGCCAGGTTCAGGCAGGCGACATGAAGGGCTTCGTCGCCGCTGGCGTGCTCGGCACGCAAGGCAGCAACGTCGTCGTTGCGCCGGTGACCACCAACAACGATGTCGCCATCTACAAAGGCCCTGGGGTCAATTATAAGATCCTCGGCAGCATTCCCGAGAACACGACGGTCAATATCGGCTCCTGCGTTTATGGCTGGGGCGAGACGACCTGGTGCAAGGTGAACTACGGCGGAAAAAAGGGCTACGCTCTGCAATCCGAGCTGCAGCGCCAGAACTCTCTTTTCCCGATGTAATCTGCGCGGCGCGGCGCGGGAGCGTCCCACCGCCGCGCCGCTCTTTCGAGCGCGCCTCCGACGCCTTATGATGACGTGCGGCCCTCTGGCCGCGCTGAGGGCGCCGTCATTCAAGCCGGAACATACACAGCCGTTTCGGCGCGCGTCTCGGCGCTGACGCGACGCGCGCTTGCGCCAAATCCCGGTCCGTTCACCTACACGGGAACATGCAGCTACCTCGTCGGAAACGGCGATGTGGCGATCATCGACCCTGGACCTGACGACCCGCGTCACATCGCGGCGCTGCTTGCAAGCATGGGCGGCGAAAGACTGCGTTACGTGCTGGTGACCCATACGCATCGCGACCACTCGCCGGCGGCGCGCGCCTTGAAGCAGGCGACGGGCGCAATAATCGCCGGTTGCGCTCCCTACATGCCCAGCGAGGCGGGACACCTTTGCGCCCCTGACCTCGACGCAGCCCACGATCGGACCTACGCGCCGGATATCGTGCTGAGAGACGGCGATACGCTCGAAGTCGGCGACGCTTCACTCGTGGCTGTGGCGACGCCCGGTCATACAGCGAACCATCTTTGCTTCGCCCTCGCCAAGGAGCAGGCGCTCTTCACCGGCGACCATGTGATGGCCTGGGCGACCACGGTGATCGCGCCGCCGGACGGCTCCATGGGCGCCTATATGGCGTCGCTCGAACGGCTGCGCGGGCGTGGTGACCGCATCTATTGGCCAGGGCACGGCGAACCAGTGCACGATCCCCCACGTTTTCTGCGCGCCTTGCTTCATCACCGGCGCGCGCGCGAGGCCGCCATTCTTCAGCGTCTCGAATCGGGCGACGAAACGCTCGCTGAGATCGTCGCGCACATCTACGAGGGCGTCGACAAACGTCTCCACGTCGCGGCGGCGATGACCGCCCTCGCCCATCTCGAGGATCTGATCTCACGCGGCATTGTCGACTGCGCCGGGCAACCCGGCTTGCAGGCGCGTTTCTCGCCGCGCCGAGGTTAGGGCGCGCCTGGCGCCGGCAAAAAGATCACGACGTCATTCTTGTGCGCGCGTCCCAGTCGCTTGCGCGCCTCCTCGTCGAGGATGTCGGCGTCTACGGTCTCGCCCTTGATGAGCGCCAGGCGACTTTCCCAATGCATGCGTTGAAGCTTGAGTAGATTGCGCTCCAGACGCAGCTGATCGAGCTTCTGCTCATATTCTTCACCGATCTTCAGCCCGCGCTGGCCGTTAACGCCATGCCAGATGAAATAAGCGGTCATCACGCCAGCCACCGTGTAGAGGCTAAGCGGGAGGACGAGCGTATGGATCAGGACTCGGAGCCGATGCATGACCGCGAGGATAGCTTCGACCCGTTTAAAGCGTCGTTAAGGCTGACTCGATTTGCGCGCCAACGCCGCAAGACGGTTTGCAGGCCGCGCGATCCGCTCAATTTCGGCGCGCACCAGCTGCTCCACGAGCGACGGCAGATTCGCCTCGAGCCACTGCTGCAGTATCGGCCGCAGCAATTCTTTTGCGCATCTGTCGAGAACGTCGCTCTCGCTGAACGCTACGCCAGCGGCGAGCGCTTGAAGTTGTGACGTGACCGTCGCAGCGGACTCGTCCGAAAGCAACGCGCTCTCCGGGATCGGAGCAACATCGCTGATCTCTTTGCCCGTCTCCTGGCGCTCAACCACGCGTTTAAACTCCGATAATTCTTCGGTTTCCGTCAGTTCGGGTCCCGTCTCCTGAGGAGCGTCGCCGGCGACATACACCAGCCGAACCTCCCCTGCGTCCTCGATCCCGCCGTGCAGGTCGTCGTCCAGATCGTCATCGAGGAGCGACAACGGCGGTTCGTCCTCGCGTCGCTCAAGCACGGGCGCCGGATAGGCGCTGCGCGCCGCGTTGATATCGCGCGCACGCCGGCGATCATCGCGACGCGCGTCCGGCAGGCTGTCGTCGTCGGCGATGATACGACGGATGGAAGCGAGTATTTCCTCCATCGACGGCTCGTTCGCGCGCGCCTCGTCCTGCAACGAGTGCGACGGGGCAGATGCATTCGCTGCGCTCATGGAGTTCTGCCGCTTTGCGGGGAAAGGCCGCGCATGAGGGTGGACCGGATCTCTGACCGCGCGAAACCTGCGAATCAACTCGGTCCGACCGAATTCCACACTTTTCGCGCTATGATGTCACCCGCATTCGCGAAATTCTTATCGACCGTCGGGCGTGTCGAGACCGAACCACAGGTCGTGCACCTGATTGAGATGAACGCTCGGGTCATAGAGCGCGACCGCGAGGTCGAGTTCCTGCGCCGACAAGCGTCCGATCGACCCCAGCGCCGCATAAGAGGCGACGACCCGATCGCGCTGTGATGTGACGAGGTTGACCCTGGCGTTTAGCAGCGACTGCTGCGCGTTCAACACATCGAGGGTGGTGCGTTGCCCGACCTTGGCCTCCTCGCGCACCCCGGCGAGCGCGGTCTCCGCCGCCTTCACCGCCGCCTGCCCAGAGATAATCGACGCCCTGGCGGTGTCGAGGAGCCCGTAGCTCGAAACGACGCTTGCGCGGACGCTCTCGCGCTGAACGTCGGCATTAAGCCGCGCCTGGCCGAGTTGCTCCTTGGCTTGGCGAATCGAGGCATATTCGACGCCGCCCTGATAGAGCGGGACATTCAACTGCGCTGTCGCTGATGCAGTGAACTGCTTCGATCCCGGCAATCCGAGAAACGAGTCATATTGATTTGACACCTGGCCGTTGACGGAGAGATTGGGCGCCAGCGCGCCTTCCGCGACCTTGACCGCGAGCGCCGCCGCGTCCACCTGGTGAAAGGCCGCGGTCACGCCGGGATGCTCCACCAATGCGATGGCGATCGCCTGCTCCAGCGACTTCGGCAATAACGGCTCGAGGCTGCGCCCCGGCTCAAGGTGTTTGGGCTCAGCGCCGATGATCTGGCGGTAGTTCGCCATGCTGTTCTTGAGCTGCGCCTGCGCGGCATAGAATTCCGAACGCGCCAACGCGACCGAGGCTTCCGCCTGGGAGACGTCGGTTCGAGTCACTTCGCCGACCTGAAAACGATCGCGGCTCTGCTTGAGCTGTTCCTCAAGCACCGAAATGTTGTTTTTGCGCAGCGACACCACCGCCGTGTCGCGCAGCACGTTCATATAGGCGGTTGCGCCGTTCTGAAGGGTCGCCTGCTCGGTCAGGCGCATGGTGGAGCGCGCCGCGAAGACGCCCGATTCCGCCTGGCGCACGGAGTTTTCAGTGCGGAAGCCGTCGAACAGCGTCTGCGACATGTTCAGCGTCGCGCCGCGTGGGTAACCCACGT
>JALHNR010000317.1 GCA_022843525.1 Methylocystis sp.
TTCGGCGCCGGAAAAGGTGCGGTAATTGATCGCGCCCGCGTAGGCGTAATTGCCGAAGAGAGCGGACGATGGCCCTCGGTAGACGTCGACGGCGGCGTAGGAATGCGGATCAAGCAGGTCGGTGCGGCCATTGCCGTCGGCCGTCGTGATCGGGAACCCGTCTTCGTACATCATGATGTTGCGAACGCCAGTTGGAAAACCGACGCCAAGCCGATTGCCGGAGCCGCGAATCGAGATGAACAGATCGCGCGGATTGTTGCCTTGCTGTATGGAGACGCCGGGGCTGTATTCCAGCACTCTCCGGACATCTGCTAGGGGCGTCGGGCTCAGGAACTTTGTGTTGACGGTCGTCACCGTCTGCCCAGGGGGGTCGCGGTAGATTGGCAATTTTGCGCGGATGGGATTGAACCCCGGCGCATATCCGGGATCGCCCGTGCTCGCCTCGCTCACGGCCGGCGTCGCCACGGCCGGGCCGCGAGGAGCGATTCGGACCGGACCTGTGCGGAGCCTGCCGCCGATGTCGATCGTGGGAAGCGACTGCTGCGCATGGACAATGGGTGCGGAGGACAATAGCGCGAGGGCGCCGAGCGCGACTCCGTGCATCAATTTCGACCGGGAGCTCATTTTCTTTGCTTTCCTGATGGGGTGAAACTCAGTGGGAGGACGCACGCGATGGCCCGCTTGCCGTCGACGCCGGTTTCCAGGGGTCGGCGAAACGTGGAGATGTCAGCAACGACTCGTCGGTGAGCGTTTTCAGAAAGGCGATCAGATCGCTCTTTTCCTGAGGCGAAAGATCGATGGGCACGATCAACGCGCTTTTGTTCGGGTTGTACCGACCGTCGCCCTTGAGTGGACCGCTCGTGACATTGCGTCCGCCGGCCGCGTAAATGTCGATCACGTCATCGAGCGTCGCGACGCTGCCGTCGTGCATGTAAGGCGCGGTGACAGCGATATTGCGCAGGCTCGGCGCGCGAAACGCGCCCATCTCGGCGGGATTATGCGTGTTCTCGAAAACGCCGCGATTGGGCTCGGGATAGGCGCCTTTGCCATCGAGATCATAGAGGCCGGTGTTGTGAAACGGCGTCTCGATCTCACGCGTTTTGGCGTGGTAGAACTGATCGTCGAAATTCACGCTGCCGTGGCAGTGATGGCACTCGGCCTTCTCGCCAAAGAAGAGATCCTTGCCGCGCGTCTCTTCAGGAGTGAGCGTCGCCTTGCCTTCAAGATAGAGATCATATTTCGAGGACGCCGAGACGACGCCGCGCTCGAAGGCGGAGATCGCCTTGATGACGTTGCCGAAGCTGATTGGATCCGCCTCGCCGGGAAAGGCGGCCGCGAAGTCGCGGCGATACTCTGCGTCTCTGGCGAACCGCGCGAGGATCTCTTTGCGATTCTTATCGTTGACGCCCATCTCGATCGGCTCTTCGCCAAACAGCGGGCCTTCCATCTGCCTTTCGAGGGTCACCATCGCCGGATTCGCCCAGGTGAGCGTGGCGCGCCAGGCGGCGTTGGCGATGCTGGGCGAATTGCGCGGCGTATGCTGGCCCGTGGCGCCGACGGCGACCGGGCGACCATCGGTAAACGCCAGGCGTTGCTCGTGGCACGAGGCGCAGCTCTCCTTGCCGTTTCCCGACAGTCGCGGGTCGTAGAAGAGCTTGCGCCCGAGCTGAAAACGCGCCTCCGACATTGCGTTGTCAGCGGGAACCCGTGGCGGCGGCATGAAGTCGGGCAAGGTCCAGCGCCAGGACTCCGCGCTGGGGATGGCGTCGCCTTGCGCGCCGCCTGCGATCAGAGTTGCGGCAAAGAGGGGAAGGAGAATCTTGCGCTTCATTTCGTGGCCTCCACGCGGAAAATCTTCGTCGACGCGCCGGAGGACTGGCCGGCGTCATTGGCGTCGGGCGCGGTTTCCTTGAGCCGAAGCCCGAGATTTTCGAACATCGGCGTGCATTCCGGATCGGCCGGACCGCTCATGCAGCCGGTCGAGAAGCCCTGGTCTTTGCCAAGATCGATGCCGGCGAAGAGCGGCTTCAAATCGAGCACGACGCGCTGCCGCGCGGGGTCGAAGGACGCGAGTTTCACGGGAACGCGATTTGGATTGGCGCAGGAGGTGATTTCGCCCTTCGTTGCGTCGCCGCGACAGCCCGTCGAACCGAGGTGCAGCATCCAGGTGGAGACGGTGATCGTCCCGTCCGAGTTGACGCGCAGCGGCGCCGTCTTCGGCGCGTCCGCCATCGGCGGCGGGACGTCAGTCTTGTCGCCGACGGGCGCGCCGGAGCCATTGGCGGCGATGGCGGGGTTTTTCGGCGGGGGCGGCGGTCGCGTCACGCCACCTTCGGGATCGACTTCGATCTTTATGAATTTGCGGCCGGCCTGCCAGTTCCACGTCATCGACTGAAGATCGAGCGGCGCGGGAGCGGTGGCGAAATTCGAGTGGTTGAGAATGACGTCCTTGCCGTCCTTATCTTGGACGACGCTCGGCACGCCAATGACGAAGCTGAATCCTTTGTAGCGGCCGCGCGGCGCTGACCCCTTGATCGTGTCGTTAATGTCAGCGCTGCCGACGCATTTGCCAGTTTTGTTTTCGAAATCGAGCAGAGCGAGGTTGGCGTATTGCCAGTCGTTCTGTTCCAGTTCGATCGGAACTTCATGGCCGGCGGCGTCGATCAGCGCCGGCGCGGCGATGTAGAACCTCGCGTCGTGGAGCTGCGCCGGTTGCCCGCCGGTTCCAAGGCCCGCGATGTCGCGGCCGCATTCGACCGGCTGATCGCCCGCGGTAAGCGCAAAGCGTATCGCGACCTGCTGCCTTTCGGCGCCGTCGCCCTTCGCCGCCGCCTGCGCGCCGCCAACGGCCGCGAGACCGGCGACGACGGCCGTAAATCGAGTGAATGCGCGCATGATTCCTCTCCTGTCAGCACGATTTTTTTGAGATGTGTGTTGGCTGCACGCGTTCGCGACGCATGTCGGCGACGCGCGTCAGAGACGCACGCGAAAATCCAACGCGAGTGAAATGGCGAGTGAGGGTCGAAGACCCGGCAGCCGACCGCTAACGCGCGCTCTTAGGAGAGCAGCGACGGGGGTGCGCGAGAAAGCCTGTTTCTGGGCCACTGCGTGGTCGGCGGCGCGAGATCGCGCTCTTCCGGCCAAAGAGGACGAGCCTCAGACAAGGGCGCCAGCACGAGAACGACGGCGGATAAGAGAACCTTTGCTCCGAGGTCGTCGTTTCGGTCGCTTAGAAAGCAAGCCATGCAGTGCATGTGCTGAACATGCGGGGCCTTACCGTCGCCATTGGCCTGATCGGCGCAAAGCTCGTTCGCCATCGCTACGGGAGAGCTTAGGAATGCGCCGAAATCGCCGCCGTAGCGGCCGTGAGAAAAAATAAGACCCAAAGCTTGCTGAAACAGCAGACAAGCGACAGCGGCCGCCACGATCGGACGCATGAACCGCCGCATTTTTGTCTTGTCTTGCCGCATAACGAATTCTGAGTGCACGAGGATTAACTTGTCAACGAGGGTTAGCGCCCAAATTTTGCAATAATTTAAACTGTTGCGCTGCAGCCACACTTGGTCTTTGCAATTTCGCTTTGTCTTTTCAATTGACGGGCGCGAAGACGCCTTGCGCTCCGACATCAATCCAAATGGCGCGCGCGACGGCGGGCTGAGCGCGCACCGCAATGAAGATGCTGTGGCGGCATGAGACAGTGAAGCAGGCTCGCCGACCCTTGCCATTTGTCAACGCGTCTTCGCCTCACCGGACCCTCGTCGTTCCGCCATGCGCGCGTCGTATAAAGAGTTTCCGTGTTGCCGCAAGATTGTTTCGCGCCTATGATCCGCGCACCGTAGGCAATGGTTGGCGGCAATCCATGCTCGTTCGGGTCATTCTTTTCGTTGCGATATTGCTGCAAGTCGCTGGCGTTGCGACTGTCGCCGCGCGCGCGCAATCTCATTCTTTGTCGTTCCGCGCCCTTCTCTGCAAAAGCGATGCGAGTCCCGCGGCGCCTCACGCGCCGGGCGAACACGACGGCTCTTGCTCGGACTGTATCGCGTGCTGCGACGCTCAGCCGCAGATCTATTGCGTCTATGATCAGGTTGCGCGCCTGTCCTTTCCAACGGCGCGATTCAGCGTTCTCGCTCTTCCCCTCCATCCCGTGTCCCGAACGGGATCGGCGACCCCGCCGGCGCGCGCCTCCCCCGTCTGAAGACACGGCCGTACATCCGCGTTCGGAAGCAATGACGTCCGCGGATCGAAACCACGCATCGCCGATGCCCTAGGGGCCGCTCGGCGTAATGCGTTTTGGATAATCGGCGCGCTTGGAGACAAGCGGGGAGGCGCTGATGCAGAAGTCCCATGAGACGATCGACCGACTGTTTAGAAGCCATCATCGCGATCTGATAACCCGGGCGCGCCGCGTGATCGGCTCGGGAGACGCCGAAGACCTGGTCCAGGAAGCCTATCTCAAGATGCTGGAAAGCGACCGCGGCGAACTGATTTCGAATGCGCGCGGCTATGTGTCGAAGATGACATGCACGCTCGCCATCGACAATCTTCGGAGGCAAAGAACGCATGCCAGAGCGCTGGCCGAAGACGGCGCATGGTTCCAGTCGCCCGCCGCAGACACGCGTATCACGTCGGCCCTCGACGCGTTCGGCCTGGCGTCTGACGTTCGAGCCGCCTTGATGCAACTGCCGCGATGTTGTCGTCAGATATTCTTGATGAGCCGAATCCTGGGCTTCAGCCATTCCGAGATCGCGCAGGAAATCGGCGTTTCCTTGAGAACTGTCCATCGCAGCCTGGGGCGAGCGCTCGAGCATTTCGATCGCGCCTTCGAGGTCGCGCCTACCCGCGTTGAGATTGAGGCGCAACGCACCAAGCGAAAGAACGCTCCGCGTGAGTTCTCGGTCGAAGCGCCCACGCCACGCCTTGGACATGCGCCAAACATCAAAATTACGACAGCTCGAAAAAATTATCCCCCCAAGCTGTCCGATTTTTGCGGCCTCGCTCGTCATACCATTCGGGTCCCGCGTTCTGCGGAGCCCGTCTGGTCTCTCCAGACGAAATCAAAACAGGAGGCCTTCATGACCATCCGTATCGCCAAGCGCATCACCCTCAATGTCATTGGCCGCGCCAGCGCCCGCTGCGCGTCGACCTGCGCCGCCACCAACGGCTAAGGACAGTTTGTTTGCGCCGTTGGCCCCCGGCCAGCGGCGCAAACGACGTTCGGCGCGTCAAGACGAAGGCGACAAAGAGATGCGACTTGGCTTCAATTTCACGCTCGGCGACACCTATGACAT
>JALHNR010000318.1 GCA_022843525.1 Methylocystis sp.
TTTGAGGATCTGAAAATCTTCGTCGGTGCCCTGGTCCATCCGCGTGAAGTGCATTTTCTCCATAGTGCGAACCTTTCCGGAACGTGCGCGGCGCCGACCTCGACGGCGAAGCGGGGCTTAAAAGATCAAGACGCCTCAACCGCGCGTTGGAACAGCGCCTCTTCCAGCGAGGCGACCGCATCCCACAGCTCGTCGAAATGCGAAATCACGCGATCGGGCGAAAGCGCTGCGACCGGCGTGTCGGTATAGCCGAAATCCACCGCCACCGACGGCGTTCCGGCGGCTCGGGCGGTGTCGATGTCGGTCTTGGAATCCCCGACCATCACCGCGCGCCTAGGGTCGCCGTCCGCCGCCTCGACCGTCAGCCATAGCGTGCGCGGGTCGGGCTTGTGCATCGGAAAGCTGCCGCGGCCGCAAATCGCCGCGAAGCGGTCCGCCGCCGAGAGTTTTTGCAACAGCAGCCGCGCCAGCTCTTCAGGCTTATTGGTGCAGACGGCGAGGCGAAAGCCGGCCGCCTTGAACCGATCGAGCGCCGCGAGGGCGCCGGGGAACAGCCTGCTTTCGTCGGCGATGTGCGCCTCGTAATAAACAAGGAAGTCGCGCACCAGCCCCTCGGCGCGCGCCGGATCGAGCGACGCGCCCTGATGGGCGAAGCCGCGCTCGATCAGCGCCCGCGCGCCGGCGCCGACAAGCGGCCGTCCGGCCTCGAGCGCGAGCGGCGTCAATCCCTCGCGCATGAGCAGCACATTCAGCGTGCCGATGAGATCATAGGCGGTGTCGGCCAATGTGCCGTCGAGATCGAAAACGAGAACAGGAGAGCGGCTGATCATGACGCAGGGGGTAGCCGCGCCGCCCCCCGGGATCAAGCGCCGTTGATTCGACAGGGGAATTTTGCCGCCTCCGCAGGCGAGGGCTCTGCGTGTAGACTGCGCCGACCGATTCGCGACAGGGAGCGCAAATATGCGTGGAACGCGCCATTTCCATACGCGCCGACGTGCGGCTTTGACGGCCGGCGCGCTTGTCTTCACCCTTTCCGGGGCGTCGATGGCGGCGGCCGGAAATTACGAATTTCTGGCGGCGCCGCAGACGGATCTCAATCGCGTGTTTCGTCTCGACCGTTCCAATGGCGAGGTCGGCGCCTGCCAATACGGCTTGAAGGAAAGCGCCGCGATCGGCGTGACGCTGTGCTATCCGCCTGGCGAAGGCGCGCGCGCCGGCGTTTTCAGCGAATATGCGCTGGTCGCTTCGCGTCATACCGGCGAGGGCGGCGTATTCCGCGTCGATCTGCGTTCCGGCATGATGTCGATCTGCTTCGTGCTGAACGAGACGTCGGTGGTCTGCACGCCGCCGGCCAAATGAGCGAGCGACGAAGCCAAGCGAATGTCCGCATGAGCGCTTTTTCCGCCGAGGCAATGAAGCGCGCCGCCGCGCAAGCGGCGCTCGAGTCCGTATCGCATGGCATGCGGCTCGGGCTCGGCACGGGATCGACGGCGGCGCATTTCGTCGATCTTCTCGGCGTCCGCGTCAAAGAGGGGCTGGAGGTCGTTTGCGTGCCGACCTCCGAGCGCACCCGCGCTCAGGCCGAAAGCCTCGGGATACCGCTCTCCACCCTCGACGAGACGCCGCAACTCGATCTCACCGTCGACGGCGCTGACGAATTCGACGCGGCGCTTCGCTTGATCAAAGGCGGCGGCGGCGCGCTGCTGCGCGAGAAGATCGTCGCCGCCGCCTCGACGCGGATGTTCGTCATCGCCGACGCCACGAAGGAGGTGCGCACGCTGGGCGCCTTCCCCCTGCCTGTCGAAATCGATCGGTTCGGCGCGCGCTCCACCATGCTGCATATCGAACGGGTCGCGCGCGGGCTGGGACTCATCGGCCCGCTGACGATGCGCGAATCGGAGCCTGGCGAGCGCTTCATCACCGATGGCGGCCATTACATCGTCGATTGCGCATTCGGCGCCATTGAGGATCCAGACGCGCTTGCTGCGCGGCTTGCGGCGATTCCCGGAGTCGTGGATCACGGACTGTTCATCGGACTCGCAACGGCGATCTTCATCGCCGGCGCCGAAGGCGTGCGCATCCTGGGAAACATATCGGGCGACCCCTTATGACATTCGACTATGACCTCATCGTCGTCGGCGCCGGATCCGGCGGCGTCCGTGCGGCGCGCGTCGCCGCAAGCCATGGCGCGAAAGTCGCGATCGCCGAGGAATTTCGCGTCGGCGGCACCTGCGTCATACGCGGCTGCGTTCCCAAAAAGCTTTACGTGCTGGCGAGCCGTTTCCACGATGATTTCCAGGATGCCGCCGGTTTCGGCTGGCGCGTGGGCGATGTGTCTTTTGACTGGCGAGCGCTCGTCGCCGCAAAGGAAAAGGAGATCACGCGCCTTTCAGACCTTTACGCTGAAACGCTCGCGAGTTCCGGCGTCGAGCTCATCCGCGCGCGCGCGACGCTCACCGATCCAAACGGCGTGCGTTTTACCAACGGCCGCTCCGCCCGCGCCCGCTATATTCTCATCGCCACCGGCGGCGCGCCGGTGCTCGCCCCACATATTCCAGGCATCGAATTCGGCATATCTTCGAACGAGATTTTCGATCTGCCGAAATTTCCGCAAAGGCTGCTGATCGTCGGAGCGGGATATATCGCCGTCGAATTCGCCAGCGTCTTTGCGCGGCTCGGCGCGAAGGTGCATCTCGCCTATCGCGCCGATCTGCCGCTGCGCGGCTTCGACGACGACCTGCGTTCGCGCCTCTGCGAAGCGCTCAAGACGGCGGGCGTCGAACATCGGGCCGGCGTCCTGCCGACGCGCATTACGAAAAATGCTGACGTTCTGACAGTTGAGATGAGCGACGGCGCGCCGCTTGAGGTCGACTGCCTGCTCATCGCGACCGGACGCAGGCCAATGACGCAGAATCTCGGCCTGGAGGCGGCGGGCGTCGAGCTGCGCGAAAACGGCGCCGTCGCCGTCGACGAGCGCTCGCGCTCGAACGTCGAATCCATCTACGCCGTCGGCGACGTCACCGATCGGATCAACCTGACGCCTGTCGCCATTCGCGAAGGGCAAGCCTTCGCCGACAGCGTCTTCGGCGCGACGCCGACGACGGTCCGTTACGAACATACGCCAAGCGCCGTCTTCACCACGCCCGAAATCGGAACGGTTGGTCTGACCGAGGCCGAGGCGCTCGCGCAGCATGGCGCGATCGATATTTATGAGACGCAGTTTCGCCCCATGCGCGCGACGCTCTCTGGACGCGGCGAACGCGTTTATATGAAGCTGATCATCCACGGCTCGAACGGGCGCGTGCTTGGCGCGCACATTTTTGGTCCTGAGGCGGGAGAGATGGCGCAGCTCGTCGCCGTCGCCGTGCGGATGGGCGCGACCAAGAGCGATTTCGACGCGACAATGGCCGTGCATCCGACGATGGCGGAAGAACTCGTGACGATGCGCGCGCCGTCACGTTTGCTGAGGCCTCAGGCTTAGCGCGCACTCATGAATCATCGATTTCATGAATGCGCGCCAGTTTCTTGAATTGACGCATTTTCTACGCCGAACCGGCATCCCCTTCGGCGGAAATGCTTTAGGCTTCGATCCGCTGGCGCGGCGGCTGCGCCGCAACGGGCTGCTGCGCCGGAGCCGGGGCGGCGGGCTCGGGCGCCCATCTGTCGAGCAGGGCGCGAAGCTTGCGCCGCGCCGCGCCCGTCTTCGCCTCGGTGACTCGGGAGAAGAAATAGCCGGCGACGATGGCGACGCCCATCACCGAGAAGGCCACAGCATAATTCTGCGGGGTGGCGAGCTGGGTCGCCCAGTCATTCCCCAATGTGCTGCCGACCGCCGCGCGCGCGAAGATCAGGATCGGCATATGAATGCTGTAGAGCGAGAAGGAAAAATCAGCGAGGGTCTTGTGAAATTTCGGGCGCAGCAATGAAAAGCCTTCGGCCGGCCCATAACGGAAGGCGAGCAGCACATTGATGAACAGGCCGGACGCGAGAAGATCGCCGGCATCGGCGAGCCAAGGATGCGCCTCGAGAAGATGGCCGCGCACGACCAGCCGGATGACCACGACGACGGCGGCGTAGAGGATGAGCGCCTGCCAGCGCGAGCGAATGATCGGCCGGGCGAGCAGCGTGGCGAAGGCGCCGCCGGCCCAGAGAATATAGCCGAATTTGAACCAGCTCGGCGGCATGGAAAGCGCCAGGAAGAGCGCCGCGCCGAGCGCGAAACCCAAAAAGCGCAGCGCCAGCGGGTAATTGCGCGCGAAAGGCAGCAGCAGCAACGGAAAGGTCACGTAGTACCAGAATTCGCAGGCGAGCGACCACAAGGGCCCGTTGGTGCCGAAATAGTCGAAGGCGATGCCTTGCAGATTGAGAAAACTTGCAAGAAACAGAACCGGGGAGAAATGGCCTTTGAACAGCGGCCATTCGTAGACTCCGCTGCTGGCGAACAGCCATCTGCCGAGCGAATCGAGAACGAGCGTGAGCGCGACGGCAGGCCCCACGACGAGATAGATTCGCGACACGCGATGAATGAAATATTCGCGCAGGAAGCCCTGGTTCTTGCGCATATGCGCCAGCACCGCGCCGCCGACGAGATAGCCCGACATCACGAAGAAGGCGAGCACCGCCTGATGCCCAAGCTCGAACGCCGAGTAGAACCACCAGACATAGGCGAGCGGCCCGTGCGGCGCGCTCATGATGTCCGCCTGGTTGGTGAACATGTTGTTCGTGTGGACCGCCAGCACGACAAGCGCGCCGAGCCAGCGGGACGCCTCGATGAATTGCGATAGAATGAACGGCATCGCCCCGGTTCGCCCCCTCGCTCTCGGCCGCGCTCGCGCCCCGGCTTTATAGCCGGTCGCCCCCGGCTTCGCCAAATCGCCGCGGCCAAGCGGAGGGTCGCATTAGAGGCGATAATCCACTATAAGCGCCGCTGGCGTCGCTGCGAGAACGACCCCAGCGCCTATCTGGCCTGATTTTGCGGAGTTTTGCGAAGTGGAACGTTGGTCGCCGGGCAGCTGGAGGAATCTACCGATCGAGCAGACGCCGGTCTTTCGGGACCAGACGGCGCTCGCCGACGTCGAGCGCCAGCTCAGCGGCTTTCCGCCGCTCGTTTTCGCCGGAGAAGCGCGCAATCTGAAGCGTCACCTGGCGGGTGTGGCCACCGGCAAGGCGTTCCTGCTGCAGGGCGGGGACTGCGCCGAGAGCTTCTCTGAACATTCGGCGGATAACATCCGCGACTTCTTCCGGGTTTTCCTGCAGATGGCCGTCGTGCTGACCTACGCC
>JALHNR010000319.1 GCA_022843525.1 Methylocystis sp.
GACCCATAGGGGCCGACAAGGCGGACGATGCCCAGACAAGCGCGATAGCCCTGCTCGGGATACGGCCGCGCCTCCAGGATCTGCTCGCAGAGCGCCGCCGTCGACGGGCCGATTTTGCGCGCATCTTCACGGATGCGCTCGATGGTCCAGCCGGCGTAGCGCCGGTGGCTCTCGGGAATGGGTTTTCTGGGCCGGGCCGGCAAAAGCGCGGCGCCGTAATGCGCCGCCATGTCGGCGTAGGTGCGGTTGACCTGTGGATCGTAGAAGCAGGCTTTGACGATGGCGGTCTTGGCGTTGTCCGGCACGATGAGCTGCGGAACGCCGCCGATCGCCTCAAGCGCGCCGACATGGGCGTCGATCCAGTCAGGAAGCGTCTGCGTCCAGCTCGCTCTCGCGAATGTGAGGCTCGACGCGCCCAGCACCGCGACGAATATCTGCCCCATGCGCACTTCGCCGGTGAGCCTGTCGACGACGGGAACGCCGTCGCCGGCGTAATCGACGAACAGGCGCTCGCCGGCGGCGTGGGTCTGCCGCATGGTCACCGACAGCGTTTTCTCGAAGGCGCGATACAGCTCGCAAAAGCGCGAATAGCGATAGCCGCCGGGGTTCTCGGCGATGTATTCGTCCCACAGGATCGTCAGGGTGACGTGCTTGCGCTTCAGCTCGCGATGCACGTTTGCCCAGTCCGGCTCTTCGACGCGCCGGTGACCGCGCTTGCTGCGCCGGTTGGCGTAAAGCGCCGCCTCCAGCGCGTCGTCGTTCATTCCCTCCGGCAGCGGCCAGGAGAGCCCGGCGCCCTCCGCGCGTTCGAGCGCTTCCCGAACCGTCGAACGCGGCATGCCGAGACGCCGGGAAATCTCGTGCGCTGAAACCGACGCGGTCTTCAGCCGAATAATCTCGCGCGCCTGGCGCATCGTAATCCGCTCCGCTGGCATGAATCGCTCCCCCTTGGATTGCCAAAGGAGCGACTTGATCAGGCCAACGGCGGCGGTGAGCCACTGCACGAAATCACCCGGGCGGGATCATTCCGTTGCAGGGGGCGGGATCATCTCGGAATCGGGGGGCGCCATCATTCCGTAACGGGTGGGCGCCTTCATCTCGTTTTAGGGGGCGCCATCAAGCGGAATCAGCAACGCTGCAACTCCGGGAGCCAAACCACGCCTATCCGAACACGTGCGAGCGCATCAAGCTCCGGGACAGACGGCAAGGGGGCAGCTCGCGGAAACTAGAGGAGCCGCTATGAGAGACGAATGACGACCCGCGCCCACATGTTCGCTGGGTGGGCGGGGGCGTTATTGGTGGTCTTGCTATGCAGGTCTTGGCGGCCCTTAGAACACAATCGCTGCGGTTGTCGTGAAGCTCGTTGGCGGAGCTGCTTAGGGTTTTTGTTCTAGTCGGGGCTGAGCCGGCGAGCCGGCGCAGGGTCTTTCGAGCCTGCGCCGATACATCAGGCGAGAATGACTGGCTATCGATGCCTACGGCTCATCCAGTCGGCGCGTGCACGGCCGGCACTCGCTTAAACTCGCGCGTTCAGCGTCACATAGGCCGAGCGCGGGGTGCCTGGCGTGTTGTTGTTGTTATGCTCGAAGACATAGTACGTAAGCGCTTAGCCGATCCCCTTCTGCCGAAAATGTTCTGATCATGCGAAGAAGCCCCTGCTTTCGAGGGTGGCTGTATGACCAGAGACGTCAAAATGGACGCCCAAATGGGCGTCTCGAAAGAAGGCTACGCGGGACGGATTGAGGTGGTTGCCGGCCCCACGGGCCGTCGGCGACGCTCTGAGGCGGAGAAAGCTCGGATCGCCGCCGAGAGTCTGACGCCGAACGCCATCGTGGCCGATATCGCTCGCCGATACGGAGCGACGCGCTGGCAGATCTACGATTCATAGTACCGCGCGCCAGCCAGATTCTCGACGTTGAGCTATCCCGAGACATTCTCGCTCAACCTGATGAACAAGGCGCCGTCCACGCGCGCGTAAACGGGCACCACGACGAAATTGTCGATCGCCGGATAGAACTTGGAATTGTACCACGCCGGCGCCGACGCCCAGAACGCCAGGGCCCGCCGAAGCCGCTCACGTCGTTCACGTCCTGGTAGCCGGCGAGCCGACCTAACCCAGACCGCCGTAAATTGCCAACCAAGAGCATGCTCTTGCCGGTGCAGGCGCCGGCAAGAGTCTCGCCCGCCATGCCGCTCAGGCCAAGCGCGTCGTCGAGTTCTCGATAAGGCGACCACGCCAACATCAGAGGTCACGACCGAACCCCGAATTGCATCTTTTAGACGGCGGTCAAAATCGAGCCTGAGAGCCTCTCCATCCGATTCACCCGCCGCGTTCGTCATCGCCGCCTCACTCAACGAGCCTAACCTTCTAAAAATTGCTATAAATGACGAATTGTACAGTGAAATCAGAGTTCATCCGGCGAGTGCGGGCCAAAATGTTTGCTCTCATAACGCGGGCGAGAGTTCCGCCAATGACAGATGCTGTGAGTGTGGCAAAGTGGTGAGAGAACAGCCGGCGCTGTGGGAGTGGTGACTGCCCCCGCACCGAATAGTCCTATAGCCCTCTGCTTAGGTCGTATATGGCGGCATCTCAATTTTTCGCTCGGGGTCCAACCTGGCTTGCTTCAGTCGCAGGGAATTGACGACGACGCTTACAGATGACAGCGTCATCGCTGCGGCGGCGATCGTTGGTGATAAGAGTAGCCCGAAGATCGGATAGAGCGCGCCAGCGGCAATGGGCACGCCCGCGGCATTATAAATGAACGCAAAGAATAGATTCTCGCGGATGTTGCGCATCGTCGTCTTGGAGAGGCGTCGACCACGCACGATGCCCCCGAGATCGCCCTTCAGCAAAGTCACCCCCGCGCTTTCGATCGCGACATCGGTTCCGGTTCCCATGGCGATTCCGACATCGGCAGCGGCCAGTGCAGGGGCATCATTCACGCCGTCTCCCGCCATGGCGACGATTCGACCCGCCTCGCGCAAGCTGGTCACGACTTTGCTCTTGTCCTCAGGGAGGATCTCAGCTTCGATCTCGCCGATTCCCAAGCGTTTGGCGACGGCCCGCGCCGTTGTCCAGTTATCGCCGGTTAGCATCACGACATCGACGCCATCTTCGCGCAGCGATTTCAGCGCGGCGTCCGTCGTCGCTTTGATTGGGTCAGCGATGCCGATGACGCCGGAAATTCTTCCGTCTATGGCGACAAAGATAGCAGTCGCGCCGTCTTCCCGCAGGCGTTCAGCGTCGCTATCGAGCGGCGTCGCATCGACGCCGAGCTCCACAAGGTATCGACGATTGCCGATCGCGACCACATTGCCTTCGACCCGACCGATGACGCCCTTGCCCACGGGGGAATCGAAATCCGTCGCACCTTTGAGCGCGAGCCCGCGCTCGGCTGCGGCCTGAACGATTGCGAACGCCAGGGGATGCTCGCTGGCGCGTTCAAGACTCGCCGCCGTCGCCAACAGATCTTCCTCGGAGATCCCGGTGACGGCGAGGATGGCCGTGACGCGCGGCTTGCCTTCGGTGAGCGTCCCGGTCTTGACCACCACCAGCGTGTCTATTTTTTCCAAGCGCTCCAGCGCCTCGGCGCTTTTTATCAGCACGCCCGACTGCGCGCCGCGTCCCACGCCGACCATGATCGACATCGGCGTCGCAAGACCGAGCGCGCAAGGGCAAGCGATGATGAGAACGGAGACCGCTGCAACAAGGCCATACGTCATGCGTGGTTCCGGTCCCCAGATTGCCCAGGCAAGAAATGCAATAACGGCGATGAGAATGACGGCGGGCACGAACCATCCCGCCACTTGATCGGCGAGGCGCTGTATTGGCGCGCGGCTTCTCTGCGCGGATGCGACCATCTCGACAATCCTTGAGAGCACGGTGTCGCGGCCAACCTTCTCCGCGCGCATCACAAAGCCGCCAGTCTGATTAAGCGTGCCGCCGATGACTCTGTCGCCTGCAATCTTCGTCACCGGCATGGATTCGCCGGTGACCATGGACTCATCGACCGAACTGCGGCCCTCGACGAGTTCGCCGTCCACAGGAACCTTTTCTCCTGGACGGACGCGCAGGCGCTCGCCGACCTTCACAAGATCCAGCACAACTTCTTCGTCGGATCCGTCAGCGTTAATCCGAGTCGCCATTTTTGGCGCGAGATCGAGGAGCGCGCGTATGGCGCCGCCGGTCTGTTCCCGCGCGCGCAATTCAAGAACTTGTCCAAGCAGAACAAGGACGGTGATAACCGCCGCCGCCTCGAAATAGATCGGGACAGAGCCATCGAGGTTGCGGAATGCCGGCGGGAAGAGCGACGGCGCCAATGTTGCGATGACGCTGTAAATCCAGGCGATGCCCGTTCCCATGGCGATGAGCGTGAACATATTCAGATTACGTGTCACGAGCGATTGCGCGCCTCGAACCAAAAACGGCCAGCCAGCCCAAATCACGACCGGCGTCGCCAAAATAAGCTGAAGCCAGTTCGACGCCTGCGGCGCTAGCAAGTGATGGAGATTGAATAAATGTCCGCCCATCTCCAAGACGAGCACCGGCGCCGCCAACGCCAGCCCGATCCAGAACCGCCTAGTCATGTCGACGAGTTCGGCGTTCGGTTCGGCTTCGGTCGAAGCGACGAGTGGCTCAAGCGTCATGCCGCAGATTGGACAATTTCCGGGCCCGATCTGACGAATCTGCGGATGCATCGGGCATGTGTAGATAACGTCCGCTACATGGGATGGGTCTTGATGCGCATCCTCGATTGTGACACCGCCACGGGCCGTCTTCGATTCCTCATGCGAGGCGCGATCATGCCGATGCTCGTGGGCCACTCGGTTCATCCTTCCTTGCGCCGTCAGAAGCGGCATCGTAATTGATCTAGGCGTCCTTTGCGCAAGGTCGATCGTCGTTGCTCACTCGGCAATACGGCCGCCCCGCTTCCAGAAATGGCGGTTCCTTCAGTCACGGCCTCGACACCATTGGCTGCGGAGGCTCCCGCTCGACCGATGTCGTCGTGTATCGTCGCTCGAAAAGATCAACAACGCAAAGTTTAACGGCGGAACTGCAAGTCACTGGATGCGGTCCGCCATTTTGCTCGACGGTTTATGAGGGGCGCGGACTCCTTGGATGATATCACGCCGATGAGACCTTCCGCGCCTCGTACTGTTGCCTAAGGAACACGGCCCGACAGCAAATCGATGGTCGGACCGTTCCATTATTGTCGACGACAATTACCGTACGTCAGCTTCGCATTGAATATGCGTTCAATTACGAAGCTCTCTCCGTC
>JALHNR010000320.1:0-1048 GCA_022843525.1 Methylocystis sp.
GCCACCATTAGGTTAAACTCGTATATAGGTCCCCAAATTATGTCATCGATTGTCGACGAGCGGCGCTCTTGCCCCTCGACGCTCTTGATATCGGCTGGAGCCGCGACACTTGTCGCTTTGGCGGCGCCGCTCTTGAACCGCGGCGATCCAGCGCCAACAGCAAAGAGCCGTTCCATGAGCAAGCTGATTTTCTTCCTTGCGGCCTTTATCGGCCTCGCCGCGTTCAATCCCGCGACAGCCCGGACAGTCGACAAGCAGCGCGCGGCCTGCGAGCGCGATTCCCACAAGTTCTGCGCGGCGGAAGAGCCGAATGCGATCGCCGTCGAAAGATGCCTGCGCGCGCATATGAACGAGCTTTCAAGCGCCTGCAAACGCCAGTTCAGGGCAAAGCGCCGCTGATTCAGCTCGTCGCTTGAGGAATGCAGGCGCTGGCGGCGCATTCCGCCGAGGGTTGGGGCGCCGTGAGGGTGCGCGCCTTGATTGCAGCGCCTTCACAGGCCCACTAAACTGACGGCCATGAACCGGCTGTCGAAAACCGCCAGGGCGCGCGGCGCTGTGCTTGCCGCCAGCGCGCTGGCTTTGGGCGCGTGCGCCGTACCGGCGCGCGCCGCGCCCTGCGGATCGTCGGCGGCCGGTTTTAGCCAATGGCTCGAGGAGGCGAAACGCGACGCCCTGGCGGAAGGCGTTTCGCAACGGACGCTCGACGCTGCGCTGGCTGGCGTAAGCTATGATCACGCGGTGATTGGCCGCGATCGCGGACAGCGGATTTTTCACCAAAGTTTCGAGAAGTTTTCGAGCCGCCTGGTGACGCCCGGTCGCGTGAGCAAGGCGCGGGCGCTGCTGCAGCGGCACGCGCCTCTGCTCGCACAGATCGAGGCGCGCTATGGCGTTCCCGGAGCGGTGCTCGTGGCGATCTGGGGATTGGAAACCGGCTTTGGCGCCGACAATGGGCGCTTCAGGACGATGCAGGCGCTCGCGACGCTCGCCTATGACTGCAGGCGCTCCGCGCAATTTAACGAAGAGCTGAAGCACGCGCTGAGAATTGTCG
>JALHNR010000320.1:1058-5235 GCA_022843525.1 Methylocystis sp.
GCAGATGCGCGGCGACTGGGCTGGCGAGATCGGCCAGACGCAATTCATGCCTTCCTCCTATCTGAAATATGGCGTCGATTTCGACGGCGACGGCAGACGCGATCTCATCCGATCCACGCCAGACGCGCTCGCCTCGACGGCGAATTTCCTCAAGGGGAAAGGTTGGCGCACGGGCGCGGGCTGGAATGAAGGCGAGCCGAACTTCGCGGTTCTGCTCGAGTGGAATCAGGCGCGCGTTTACGTAAAAACAATCGCCCTGCTGGCGACGAAGCTCAGCGCGAAATGAGCGACGTCGCGCCGCGCATGTCCACAGATCGCTGAAGGATCCGCCGCTCGGAGATCTTAGCGAATTCGTCGTTGAAAAAGTTCATTGTTCTAAATTTTGACTGAGCTATAAGGCTCACGGTTCCGTCGCTTCACCAGCGCAGGTTTTGCCATGCCTTACGCTTCAGTCTCGATTTTCCGCCGCGGCATCTTCATGCTTGCGCTTTGTGCGGGCGCGTCCGGCGTTTCGCTCTCCGCGTCGGCGCAAAGCAAACTGCCAAAATGCACCGAGGAAAACATCTCGAAGCAGTGCTTCGGCGTCGTAACCGCGCCGGACGGCAATCGCTATATCGGAGAGATGAAGGGCGGCAAGGCCAACGGCAAAGGCGCGCTCATTTTCACGGACGGCAAGAAATACGGGGGCCAATTCCGCGACGGCGCGCCAAACGGCAAGGGAACCATCACACATCCTGACGGCGAGTCCTATACCGGCAATTTCAAGGATGGGAAGAAAAGCGGGCAGGGCAAATTGGTGGCTGCTGACGGAAAAATCTACGTCGGCCAGTTCAAGGAGGACGTTCCCAATGGCATGGGCGCCGTCACCATGCCGGACGGTAAGAAGTTCTCCGGAAAGTTCGTTGACGGCGAACTTGCCGTAAAGCCGAATGCCGGCAGCGCGGCGCAGAACGAACAGAAGGGGTCGAAAAACGGTCTGCCGCCTTGCGACGTCAGTTTGGCGACGCCTTGGAAGCGCTGCGTCGGCGGATTAAAGTTTCCAAACGGCGACTTTTATGCAGGCGAGTTCCGCGACGGAAAAGCAACCGGTCGCGGCGCGATCACCTTCGCGTCGGGCGGACAATACGTCGGCGAGTTCCGCAACGGCATCCGTCACGGCAAAGGCACTTACACGATCGCCAACGGCGAAAGCTACAGCGGCGAATTCGTCAACGGCCGCATCATCGGCAAGGGCGCTTACAAATTCCCCGACGGCAAGAAATATGTGGGCGAATTCCGCGATGGACGCCCGCACGGCAAGGGCATTCTCACCCTGCCGAATGGCGCCTCCTACCGCGGCGAGTTCCAAAATGGCGAGCCGGACGGACAGGGAACGATGAGCTTGCCCGATGGCCAATCGCAGAGCGGAATCTTCAGAGCGGGCAAATATCAGCCCCAATAGACCGCGCGTAGGTTCGGCGCGCGCCAGCGGGCGCAGGATCATAGGTGATCGCCAGGGCGCGCCGCCTTGCTGACGCGAAGCGCATGAAATCGAAAACCCCAGCCGGAGGCTGGGGTTTTTTGGTTCGGCGGTCTACGCTTCGCCGCGCCTATTGGATGGGCGTGACGATCGAGGCCTGCGCATTATTGGAAATGGAAATGTTGTCAGAGTCCGTCTTGCTGATCGTTGCGCCCTCGCTGTCGATAATGCTGCCGATCGCGAAGGCTTGCTTGTCGATGTTCACATTGCTCTGATTCTGGTTGCCCGAACCAAGATCGACGAGGCTTCCGCCGACCGAGCCGTTCTGAACGACGCCGGCAGTATTGTTGACGCCGATCTGCGTAACCGTCGAATAATTGTTGCCGTACGCTTGGGACTGATTCTGGTTCTGATTGTTCTGACCATCGGCGAGGGCCGATCCGCCAGCGAGCGTGCAGAAGGATATTGTCGCGATCAGCTTTTTCATGGGTCTGGTCCCTGGAAGTTGGCCTTCGTTGTTCGGATACTGCTTACAGTCACCCTAGCTTTGCAGCGCGCCGCGGTCGATCGTTTCGACCTCGCCGAGCTGCGATAGAATCGTCGATGTGGCCGAAACGCCACATGTCTCCAGCCTCATCAAAAGGCCTTTCGCAAATATGTGAGGACGTTCGGAAAATTGACGGCGACCGGCAGACCGCGTCCGCCGAGGTATTGGCCGTTGGCCTGGCTCCAAGTCCAGCCGCCTTCCAGTCCGAGCGCCCATCCTTCGCCAGCCCAATATTCCGCGTTTCCGACGACGCGCTGACCTCTGACTTGCGTATTGAAGCCGAAAGCTACGTTGCCGAAACCGAGAAATTCCGGGGCGGAGCCCATGTAGGTCTGAAACGCCGCTCCGGTGATCGATGTCTTGAATACGGGAGTCCAAAGATGTTCGTAGGATCCCATAATCGCCTGACCGGAGCTTCTCTGGATCGTTCCAGTCGAGCTGCTCACATAGTCGATCGACATATACGGGATCCCGAGGTACGACAGCGCGCCCTGAGTGGCGGTCGCCGATAGCATGGCCTTGCCGTACATTTCGCCGCCAATGGGACCGATGAGCCCGCTCCACTTCCAACGATATTCGCCGGCGAGCTGCGCAGCCCAGCCCCAAGTCGAGTATTTCGGCATGAAGGTATTGTACGCGTTGGCGGAGACATCCCTTATTTCGTGCATCGCTCCCGATGCGTGGATGACGAAGGCGGGCGCGCCGACGCGCAATTGCGCGACAAAGTCCGGGTATCCCATGCCTGTCGGATATCTGGACAGAACCCCGTCGGGGTAACGCCGCAGCGTCGGATCTTCAGCCGATACGCTGATCGAGGCCCCCAAGCGCGGCAGGAGACCTGGGAGAACGTTGATATTTTCGATTCTGTGGGTGTACGAAACCGCCGGCGTGGTCATGTAGGACGCGTAGCCTGGCATGAAGGTGTAGCCGGTGCGGCTGAAGCTGAAGAGCGAGGGCTGGAGTCCAACGCGCAGTCCGCCCCATTGAACCCAGGCTTGGTCGAGCGCGCCCCGCCAATAGTTTCCATAGAATTGGTTCAGCGATATGCGCGTTTCGCCTTCATAATTTTTTACCGTCCTGGCGAACAATCCGGCATTGACGAACACGGAGATCGTTCCGTAATCCGTGTTTCGGAACGCCAGAAAATTCACCATGCTGTACGTGCCGGTATAAGCGCCGGACGTTGTGTTGCCGACGAGCGGATTTTTCCAGTAGTACAGCATCGGCACAGCGGCGCTCAATCCAAGGCCATTCCATCCGTATCGATAGGCGGGAAGCCGCTGCGAGGTGAATGTGATGTCTTCCGTCGCGAAATCCTTGCCCAGGAAACCGGTAAAGGATCCGTGGACCGCGCCGCAAAAGCCGATATAGGGGATTAGGAAAAACTGGGTGTTGCCATTCAGATTGCACGGCCCCGTCATTCTGACGACGGGCCGCGGCGCCGCTTTTGCAATGGGCTGATTGGCGGGACGCCTCTCCTTCAAGCGCGTTTTTGACGCGGCGTTGAGTTCTTGGATGGCGCGCTCAGCTTCCAGAATCGAAGCGTCGACGCCCTTATCAAAGCTTGCCGGCTGCGCGAGCGCATTCGACGCGCCGGCCAATGCGGCGGCGTAGGCGAATGATGCGACGATGTGTGTTCGCGTTCTCACAGAGCCAGTCCCTTCGGACAATCCAGTCACAGGTTCGTCGTCAATGCATTCGTCCAAAGCTGTTCGTCGCCGTCAGACCTGGCGGCGTCCAGATCGCGAGGCTCATGCTGTCCGTAGCGAAAAGAGAAAGATAACCTTCTGGCGTTTGGTAGGATTGATAGATCGGGCCGTCGGTCGGCACCAGAACCCGAGGCACGGAGCCATTGCCGACAGTGGAGTTTTGCGCGACGGCGGCGACATTCGTGCCCCCCATTTGTGTGATCTGTGAACTATTCTCCAAGCCGTTCTGGGTCACGGCCGCGTAATTCTGTCCGCCATAACGCGGACCGTCGCCGCGAAGGCTCGCGCTGCCGTTAAACTCACCCGTGGAGTCGCCGATCTGCTGCATCTGCGAAAAATTGTTGAGGCCGTTCTGAGTGACGACCGCTTGATTCGCCTGATTGGAGTCCTGAACGCCGTAGTAGACGTTCACGAAGCCGGACTGCGACAGGTCGATGGACGACTGCGATCCGCCGGTAAACC
>JALHNR010000321.1 GCA_022843525.1 Methylocystis sp.
CACGGCGATGGTCGTGGCGAATTCGACCGGCAGGCCCATCGGCGTCGGCGTCACCCCCCAATTCGCCAGCAGTCGCGCGGCCTCCGTGGAGGCTTCGCCGCCAAAGATCAGGCCGCTCGGCAGCGCGTCATGGAGACTGAGCGCGGCGATGGGCCAGCCAAAGCCCAGCGTCGCCACGCCAGCGGCCGCCGCCGCCGCCCACATGACGCCCGAAAGTCCGCCGGGACCGGCGATGATCAGGCTCGCCGCGGCGATCAGAAACGCCGCGAAGCCCCGGTTGGCGCCGGTGAGCTCGACGAGCGCATTCACCGCGATCAGCCCGCCGGCGGCGGCAAGCAGCGTCGAAGACAGCGCCACCGCGCCGATGAAGCCGACCCGCGTCGCGGCGCTTGTAAAACGGGCGCACAGAAGTTCGGAAATGGAAAAAACGCCGGTTTTGCGCAGCAGCGGGCCGACGTAAAGCCCCGCCGCGGCGAGACCGATGAAGACGCCGCCGACGGCGCCGATCGCCCAGCTGTCTCCCGCAAGCCGTGCGCCGAAAGGCAGCATCAGAGCGAGCACGACCGCGGCGTTGGCGAAGCCGGCATAGGCGGCGGGCAATGCGCGGCCGGCGGTATAATAGACCGACGCGCGCATCGAATGCAGAAGGAAGCCGAGCGTGGCGAGGCCGAGGATGGTGAAATAGGGCGGCGCCGCGCCGACAAAGCGCTCGGGCGCGCCGACGCGGTCGAGAAGCGCCGCGAAGGCGTAAGCCAGCAGAAAGCTCGCGGCCACGAAGGCGATTCGCGCGTCAAGATTGGCTCTTTCGAGCGCCGCCTGCTCGGCCGACCGATCGCTCATCCTTGCCCTCGTTAAGTCAGAAACGATGCGACTCTAGATGAGGACGTCTCGCCGGCCAAGATGGCGCGCGCGTCTCCGCCCTAAGCGATCGACGTCGCATAGGTCATGATGTAGCGGCTCATTCTCTCTTTGAGACTGCCGAACGCCATGCCCATGCGGTTATAGCCGATCGCGGCCGGAATGGCGGCGGCGAGCCCATACGCCGTCGCGGCGAGCGCATCCGCGATGCCGGGGGCGACGACCGCCAGACTGGTGTCCTGAGTCTGCGCGATCCCCGAGAAGCTCGACATAATGCCCCAAACCGTGCCGAACAGGCCGACAAAGGGGCCCGCCGAAGCGACGATGGCTAGAACCGGGAGCCCGCCTTCGGCGTCGAGCATGAATTCGCGTGCGGCGCGGTTCATCTGCTGCAAGATTCGTTCACGCTTTTGGTGGATGGATTCGTTGGGCAATTCAGCTTGCGACGCTTCGCGCGCGGCCTCGGCGATCGGCCAAAGGACGCCAATGTCGCCGCCGGCGCGCACGCGATCCAATGCCTTGGACAGCCGCCGCAGAACAAAGACGCCGTCGATGATGAGCACCCAGGTCCAGACCGCCGCGGCGAGAAGCAGCGCCATCACCAGTTTGCTGACAGGTCCGGCATAGATGAACATGCCGAGGGGCGACATGGGCGCAAACGACATGGGCGCAAAATCCATTGCAACGCTCTCCTGAGACTCGCGGCGTTAAGCGCTATTGAAACGTGATTCCCTGTCGCGCATACACGGCCCCGCAGCTGCTTGGCCCGCGCGAAGAGGCGACGATGCGCCGCGCCAGCGCCGCATGCGCGGGGCTTCCGCCCGAGACTGAAATGCTCGAAATGCCACCGCCGGAGTTGATATAGAAGGAGACGGAGACGGTCCCCGGGCCAAGGCTCGTCACAGCTGGCGTGCGCCCGCGAATTGAAGCGGCGACCTGGGCGATACAACTCGCCTGCCCAGCGGTCGAAGCGTCGCCGCGGCCCCCCGGCAAGCCGAAGCGGCCCGCGACTCTCGCCGTTCCGGATCCTTGACCGGTTCCTCCCGGGAGACCATAGCGCCGACCCTTCTCGGCCGCGCGGCGTCCATCATCTGCCGTTTCTCGGCGCTCGCGGAGGTTTTTCTCCGCTTTCTTCGGCTTTTCGGCCTTCTCTTTCTTCTCGGCCTTTTCCTTTTTCTCAGGCGGTTGGACCGCGTCAGGCTCCATGATCAACGGCGGCGGCGGCTCGTCAGAGATCAGCTCGTCCATTCCCTCGACGGAAAGTGACGCCGTCTCGATCGGCAACGGATCGTCCAGCGAATCTCCTTCGGGCGCGGGATCTCCCGCCTCGAGCGAAACGCCTTCCGGGATGAGGTCGGCATTTATGCTGCTAAGGTCGACGACCGGCGACTGCGGCCAGTAAACGCCTGAAGCGAAGAACGCGAAAAATATCCCGACAACCGACGCGGCTGCGACGGGATGCAACCAGCGAGGCCTAAGCGGGGGGCGTTTTTCCAATTGCGCGCCCACGATCGAACTTTTTGTCGTCTTATTCATTTGCGAAGCGCTCCGCCGCCGACGCGCCTAAAATCGTTCGGCATCATAGGCGCGTGGAACAGCGCGCTTCAAGCCTTGGCGGAGCGGGTGCGGCTTTGTGTGGCGCCTGGATCGCCGAGCGGCGCCGCCCTATCTTGATCGACACCGAGGCGGCTTTGGCGGATAAGGCGGCCATGTCCCTCAGTTCAAATTCGCAGACCCCCGCCGCCGCGGGCGGCGTCTCCACCGCCGTCGTCACTGAAGACGAGGCGGGGATGCGCCTCGACCGCTGGTTCAAGCGTCGTTATCCCGGGCTCGCTTTGTCCCATCTCGCCAAGATCTGCCGCAAGGGCGAGGTGCGGGTCGACGGCAAGCGCGTCGAAACCTCGACGCGGCTCGAAGAGGGGCAAAAAATTCGGGTGCCGCCTTTGAAGATCGAGGCGCCCGCCGCGCCGGCGGTGAAGCGCGCCGACCCGAAGGACGCGCTGGCGCTGGCCGACATGACGCTCTTTGAGGACAAGGATCTGCTCGTCCTCAACAAGCCCTATGGGCTCGCGACGCAGGGCGGCTCAGGTCAGACGCGCCATGTTGACGGAATGCTGGAATCGCTCGCCAAGGGCGATACGCGGCCCGTGCTGGTGCATCGCCTCGACCGCGACACCTCCGGCGTGCTGCTCGTCGCCAAGAACCGGCGGATGGCCGCCGACCTCGGCGAGATTTTCCGCTCCCGGCAGGCCAAGAAAATTTATTGGGCGCTTGTCGAAGGCGTGCCGAAGCCGTCGCAGGGCCGGATCTCGCTCTATCTGGCGAAAGGCGCCGGCATGGAAAAATCCAGAGGCGGCGCAAGAGACCTCGAGAAAATGCGCGTCGCCAAACATGGCGAGGCCGACGCGCAGCATTCGCTGACCTATTACGCGATCGTCGACAAGGTTGCGCCGCGCTGCGCCTGGCTGTCGATGAAGCCGCTCACCGGACGCACGCATCAGCTGCGCGCCCATGCGGAGGCGATCGGCCACCCGATCTTCGGCGACCCCAAATATGGCCGTCGCCCCGAGGACGAGGTCCGCCGTCGCGACCCTCTGCGCGCTGTGCCGGAAGGGCTCGAGCGCAAGCTCCACCTGCTCGCCCGCCGACTCGTCTTGCCGCATCCAAGGGGCGGCGTTCTGGACGTGACCGCGCCGCTGCCCGATCATATGCAGCAGAGCTGGGAGCTTTTCGGCTTCGATGTGAAGCGTCACGATCCGATCGAGGACGCGCCGGACGCTTAAGGGAAAAGCCCGGCGGGCGGCGTTTTCCTTGGGCGTCTCTTGGCAAGGATGACAAATGTCAAAGCAGCCGACCGGCCTCGGCGCCGATTTTTTCGTCTCCCCGGAGGAGCGCGACCCGGTGAAGGCCGCGCGCGATCCGGCGCGCCCCTTGCCGAAGCGCTTCTACAAGGAGGCGGTCGCGGCGCCCGCCGAGGGCGGCTACGGGATTTTCCTGGACGGTCGGCCTGTCAACACGCCGGCAAAGCGTAGGCTGGTCGCGCCCTCACAGCCGCTGGCGGAAGCGATCGCCGCCGAATGGGCGAAGCAGGGCGAGACGATCAACCCGGCGACGATGCCACTCACCAAGCTTATGAACACCGCGCTCGACGGCGTGGCGGCGCAAATGGCCGAGGTCGAAGCCGAGATCGTCGCATATGCCGCCTCCGACCTCATCTGCTACCGCGCCGGAGAGCCGGAGAGCCTCGCGGCGGCTCAGTCGGCGGCCTGGGACCCGCTCGTCGCCTTCGCGCGCGAAAAACTTGGCGCCAAGCTCGCGCTTGCGGAGGGCGTCATGTTCATCGAACAGCCGCAGGAGGCGCTCGACGCTTTCGCGCGCGCCGTGCGCGATTATGTGGGAGAGGGCGCCGGCGCCCCGCTCAGGCTCGCGGCGCTGCACGTCATGACGACGCTATCAGGCTCCGCGGTCCTTGCGCTTGCCGCCGCCCGACACGAAATAGACGCGGGCAAGGCCTGGGAGGCGGCCAACGTCGACGAAGACTGGCAGATGCGCGCCTGGGGCGAAGACGCCGAAGCGATGGCCAGACGGTCCGCGCGCTTGCAGGAGTTCGAGGCCGCGGCGACCGTGTCGCGCCATTCCACTCCTAACTGAAGCGCAATATAGAGGCGCCTCGTCAAAAGGCTGCGGCCAATTTGCCGACGGCGCGCTTCCTCTCTTGCTTTGCACAATGGCCTTTGTTACGGAACGCGCGGCCTGGAGTCGTTCTAAGGAATAACGCCAAGGAAACGCTCCCGCGACCGGCCCTCGCCCCGCCGAAGTCGGACCAGACTCATGCCGCTGCTCGAACAATATCTGCCGCTGGTGATCTTCATCGCCCTATCGGCTGTGATTGCCGGCGCATTGCTCGTTGCGCCATTCCTGCTTGCGTTCAAGGCGCCGGACCCCGAAAAGCTCTCCGCCTATGAATGCGGCTTCAATCCCTTCAATGACGCACGCATGAAATTCGACGTGCGCTTTTATCTCGTCTCTCTGCTTTTCATCGTCTTCGATCTTGAAGTGGCCTTTCTCTTTCCCTGGGCGGTGGCCTTCAAGGAAGCGGGCGCCTTCGGCTTCTGGTCGATGATGGCCTTCCTTGGCGTGCTCACCGTCGGCTTCGTCTACGAGTGGCGCAAGGGAGCTCTGGAATGGGACTGATCGAAAAGGAAGGCGTGCGCCAGACTCTGATCGCGCCGCAGCCCAAGGGACTGATCGATCCGCGCACCGGCAAGCCTGTCGGCTCGGACGACCCGTTCTTTCTGCATCTCAACGACGAACTCGCCGACAAGGGGTTTTTCGTCACCGCTAC
>JALHNR010000322.1 GCA_022843525.1 Methylocystis sp.
CGTCAGTCTGCTGCTGCCGGGCATGGCGTTTGCAATGGTCTTACAGTGCTGGCTGCAGACCACCTTTGCGATGCGCATTCTGCCGCAGCATCGCGACGAGCTGAGACGCCTTCGATGGGCCTATCTTGGCGTAATGCCTCTGGTGGCGCCTCTGGCGCTCTGGAACGTGATCGTATCGTGCTTCTCTCGACGCATCGTTTGGCGTGGGATCGGCTATGAGCTGCTCGGCCCTAATCAGACCGTCATCTGGAAACGCGATCTTCCCGATCCGCGCGCGATTTAGGGCGACTGCGTTGCGTCAAAGGAATCATGATGTCCGGCCTGCAGAGCAAGCGTACTGATGTTTTCGTTCTCAGTGAGCGATTGTCTGGTGGCGTCATCCAATGAGACGATGCGCTTGGAGCGGAAATTGCTGAAATCGAGGGAACGGTTTCGCACGAATGTTGTTACTCCTCTAGCGGAGGGACTGCGATGTATTTCCTTCCTGATCAAGATCTAAAAATCGAATGGGTCCGCAAGGACGAAAGTTGTCCGCGCGAGGGCCATTCCTGGTACGAAAGTCGATATTGCTACTTTGAGGTCGATCGTAGCGAGCGCGACTCGGCGATAGACGATTGCCCTGTCTATGTTCTCTATTCAATGACCGGCGAAACGCTGATCAACGAACTTGCACGGCGCAAGGCGTCTGAACTGAGAGTGGCGCCGGCAACCGACGCCGTCAGTGAAATCGAGCGCTTGACGAGCGGCGAAGTCAGACATCGCTCGGACGAGATGCAGTTTATCGGACGCTTCATCATGCGCTCGATCGATGACGCCTGGGACGATCGTACGGATGATCAAGCTAAGTCGACATGGACAAGATTGGTGTCAATGGCGCCCTCGTGGAGAATCGGCTTCAGGCGAAGAAAGATCCAAGTTAATCGTGACGCCATACGGCTGACGAAGGACGCCGCTGAAATCCTAGAGACCGGAGAAGCGGCGAGCCGGCTGCGGAAGGTTCAAGCGTGATTGAGGCGCTCGAGATCGTCGCGGCTTCGAATCGTCGAACTGACGAGAGCTGCGTCAGCCTGGCAATGTGTGTCTCGCCTGGGAAAGAGGACGCGCCCGTCGGCTGCGCCATCCGATGTTGCGAGCGGAGAGAATATGTCGTCTGGCGCTGTGCGCAGTCACCGGCAAGGTGAGCTTGAAGAGCTAGAATAGCTGCTGGAGCCTTTCGAAATGTCGCTAGGAAAAGAAATTGGCCTCGCCACGAGACAATTTGGCGGACGCAGCGGCGTTGCATGGACGCGTCCGAGTCTGACGCTTCTCATCGCCTGGCGAAACCTCGTCCACGACCGAGTCCGTTTCGCCGTGACGCTCGTCGGAATCGCCTTCTCGACAATCCTCGTCGGCATTCAGCTCGGCATGCTCCTTAATTTTCTTCACACGACGTCGACCGTCGTGGACCATGCCGGCGCGGATCTTTGGGTCGCCGCGCATGGCGTTCCCAGCGTCGATCTTGCAACCCCGATCGACGGCAGACGCAGATTCCAGTCACTGGCGGTGGAAGGCGTCGCCGTCGCCGAGCCTTATCTTCTGCATTTCGGCTTTTGGAAGCGCGCCGACGGGATACGGCAGATTGTCATCCTCATTGGCGTCGAACCGGGCGCCGAGATGGGGTTGCCGCTGACTTTGCCCGCCGGGGAAAGCTTCCGAGAGGCGCTATCCAGCCCCGACGGGATTATCATCGATCGACTCTACGCCGAAAAGCTTGGTGTCACCGGCCTCAATCAACTCGTTGAAATTAATGATCGCCGGGCGCGGGTCGTCGGCTTTACGGACGGGATAAGAACATTCACGCAATCGCCCTATGTCTTCACCTCGCTACGTAACGCGCGATCGCTGCTGGGTCGAACAGACAATCTCATCACTTACGTGTTGATCCGGCTCGCCCCCGGTCAGGATCCGGCTACGGTGATCGAGAGACTGTCCGCGCGAATGCCAGACGTCGACGTAATGACCTCGCGCGAATTTGCGGCCAATAGCCAGAAATACTGGCTTCTGACCACGGGCGCGGGCGTTTCGATCATCTGCTCTTCGCTGCTTGCGCTTTTTGTTGGCGTCGTGATCGTCGCACAAACGCTCTACGCTAGCACCATGGATCGTCTTCCCGAATACGCAGTCATTCGTGCTATGGGCGGGCCGCGATGGTATCTCTACAAGATCGTCATTGAACAGGCGGTGATCGGCGGCCTGATCGGAAGCGTCGTCGGAATCGGCGCCGTGGCGGTGCTTGTGTATCTCGGCCGGAACATGAGTTCGCCGCCGCTCGTCCCAGCTTGGCTTGCTGTTGGCATCGGCGCCGTCACCGTGCTGATGTGCGTCGGCGCCTCGCTGGTGTCGATCAGCAAGATCACATCAATTGATCCAGTGAAGGTTTTCAGATGAAACGCGCCGTCATCAGCGCCTCTGGCGTCAGTCATTCCTTCGACACCGGACCGACGCCGGTCACCGTGCTGCGGGACATCGACGTTGAGGTTTACGCCGGCGAGTTGCTGATGCTTGTGGGACCGTCGGGCAGCGGTAAGACGACGCTGCTCCATATTCTGGGTCGGCTGCTCAGCCCTTCGAGCGGAGTCGTGACGCTTTATGGAAAAAACACGCAGGCGCTCGGCGAAGAGGAGCTCGCAGCGCTGCGGCTGAAATATTTTGGCTTCATTTTTCAAGCCTACAATCTGTTCCCCGTGCTGACCGCCACTGAAAACGTGATGGTGATGCTCGATCTTCTCGGAGTGTCCCGGCAGATTGCTCGGGAGCGCGCGCGCGAACTCCTGAAATCGGTGGGCTTAGGTCACCGACTTGATTCCTTTCCCTCTCAGTTGAGTAGCGGCCAGAGACAGCGTGTTGCGATCGCGCGCGCTCTGGCCGGCGATCCCAAGATTCTGATGGCCGACGAACCGACTGCCGCGCTGGACGCAGAAAGCGGACTTCGCGCGATTGAGCTTTTGCAGATGCTTGCGCATCAGCAGGAGCGAGCGGTGGTCATCGTTACCCATGATCCGCGCATCCTTCAATTCGGGGATCGGGTGATACATCTCGAAGATGGACAAATCGCCGAGCGTTTGGCGACGCCGCGCGGTCCATCTCCCCTACACGCAGTGGGAGCCTTGTGATGAAAATGTCGTCACGCGTCGTCGCAATTCTGACTTTCCTCGGCCTGGCCGCGCTGGGCCTCTTTCTCTTTCAGTCGGTCGAGAGCACGCAGTCAACCGCTCGCGCCACAACGTCGCTCACCAGTCTTGCGCAGCATGTCGCCGCAGCGCCGGGAATGGTGGAGCCTGAAGGCGAGGAGCGAGAAATCGCCGCGCAAGCGACAGGCGTCATCCGCGAGATGCGAGTCGAGGAGAACGACGAGGTGGCGGCCGGCCAGATCATCGCGGCGCTCGATAATACCGAGCAGGTTGCTCGACTGGAGTCCGCGCGCGCCGCGCTTGCGCTGCGGCAGGCCGAACTTGAGCGCCTAACCAATGGCGCGCGCGCCGAGGAGCGCCGAGAGGCGAGGGATGCTCTGATGGAGGCAGACGCGGCGCTCGATTTGGCGCGACGCGAACATGAGCGACGGCTGCCGCTCACTAAGAGCGGCGTTTCGCCCCAAGCGGCGCTTGATCAGGCCACGTCCCACTGGAACGTCAACAAGGCGCGGCGCGCGGCGATCGCGGAAAGGCTCGCGATGCTCGAGGCTCCGCCGCGCGCTGAAGATCTCGCGGCGGCGCGCGCGCGGGTGCGGCTCGCGGAGGCGGATGTGGCTCTGTCGGAAGCGCTTCTGGAAAAGACGCTGGTGCGGTCGCCGATCGCGGGCACGATCCTGCGTCGCTCTCGCGTCGCCGGCGAAGCCGTGACGCACGTGCCGCCGACGCCGATCGCCATCGTCGGCAATGTTCGCGGACTGCGCGTGCGCGCGGACGTCGATGAGACCGACGTCGGAAAAATCGTCGCCGGGCAGCGCGTCGAGGTCACTGCGGACGCGTTCCCAAATCAGAAATTCGGCGGAAGAGTTTTCCGCGTATCGTCCAGAATGGGCTCCAAGATGGTTCAGACTGGTCGGCCGACCGATCGCGTCGACGCCAAGGCGCTGCAGGTGCTTATAGATCTCGACCCCAGCGTGAAATTGCCCGTCGGGCTGCGCGTCGACGCCTATTTTTTGGTCCACCCGCTCTCGGCTCAAACAGGTTGGCTCCAACCAATTAAGCCGCAAAAATCCGCGGGGCGATTCACCATAGCGCGCGACTGACGGAGCGTGAGGAAGTCGCGCGAATTGATTGGCTAATTCTAGATGACGCCGAGGCGGGCGCCGGAATTATCCTAACAGGGGCTATCAGAAGGAGAGCGCCAAAATGGCTAAGCTCGCTCGCGCAGTATATCCTGAACTTTTGGATTCTCTTCCATGCGACGATCCCCGAGCAATGCAGTCGCGCCGCGACCTGCAGCGCGTCAACAGCTGGATGTTGCAGACGAAGATTATGGCGACGATGCTTTCCCGCCATTTCGATAGGACGCCGAAAACCATTCTCGATCTCGGCTCCGGCGACGGGGCATTGATGCTCGGCGTCGCAAATCGCCTGGCGCCGAAGTGGCAAGGCGTGACGGCGCGCCTGCTCGACCAACAGGACATTCTATCGGACGAGACGCGCCAAGCCTTTGAAGCGATCGGATGGCGGGTGGAGAGCGTCGTCGCAGACGTCTTCGATTACCTTTCGCATGACGCCGCGACGACGGACATCATCTCAGCAAATCTGTTTCTGCATCATTTTGAAAACCCCGACCTCGCCCGCTTGCTTGAATTGGCGGCGGCGCGCACGACGCTGTTCGTAGCATGCGAACCCCGTCGCGATCGCTTTTCGCTCATGGCGAGCAGCCTCGTCTGGGTCATCGGCTGCAACGACATCACCCAATGGGATGCGAAGACGAGCGTGCGCGCCGGCTTCAACAACCGCGATCTATCGAAGCTGTGGCCAAATCAGGATGACTGGGTTCTCGACGAGAGCCCCGCAAAGCCATTCACGCACTGCTTCGCGGCGCGGCGGTCGAATTCCTCTCAAGGCGACACGCCTCCGGTCGACTCTCCGTAAGCCGACCGTGCGTTGTCGCTCTCGCAAGCGGACTGGCCTGGCCGATCAACGCAACAATCGTTTTCAACGGACGGCGAGGAGCCGCCAAATGAC
>JALHNR010000323.1 GCA_022843525.1 Methylocystis sp.
TTCTCGACCGTGATCTCGTGATCCGCAGCTTTACCCCTGCGGTCACGAACCTCTTCAATATTATTGCAACCGACAGAGGTCGTCCTCTAGGCGACCTCGCGATCAAGCTCGATTATCCCGAGCTGCAAGACGACATCAAAAGCGTCATGAGGACTGGAACGCTGATCGAGCGGCGGGTGAACCAGAACGTGGCTGGAAGGCCGCATTTTCTATGCCGCTTGACTGCCTATCGAAACACTGAAGAAAAAGTCGACGGCGTCGTGGCGACGTTCGTCGACGTCACCAATTTGGCCAGATCAGAAGAACGCCAAAGAACACTGGTCGCCGAACTCAATCATCGCGTGAAAAATATCCTCACCGTCGTCTTGGCCCTCGCCAAACAGACGCTGGCTCGGACGCAGGGATCGGAAGCCTTTCTGACCAGACTTTACGCTCTAGCGAGAAGTCACGAGTTGCTGGCGCGGGAAAGTTACGGCGCCGTCAGTCTGGAACAGGTGGTGCGCCAGGCGCTCGCGCCCTATTTCTCCGAGGACAGTCAGCGGCTGATCCTTTCAGGACCACCGATCACGCTGCCGCCCAAGGCCGCGATGAGTTTTGGCATGATCCTGGATGAACTCGCGACCAATGCGGTCAAATATGGCGCGCTGTCGAACGGTTCGGGCCGTGTCTCCATCGACTGGTCTTCGACGGAGACGCCGGATGATCAAACGTCGACGTTGACTCTGCGGTGGCGGGAGGACGGCGGGCCTCGCGTGGCGGATCCAAAGCAAAGGGGCTTCGGCCTGACGCTCGTTGATCGCGAAGTGAGTTACGGGCTCTCCGGCCGCGCGGCCTATGATTTTGGCGAGACCGGATTTTCAGGAACGTTCGAAATTCCCTTGAAACAGAGGCCGGAATAGCGTGGGAGATCATGGCGAGTTCAACGATAGCGGGAAAGCGCGTCCTCGTCGTCGAGGATGAATCGATCATCGCGATGATGCTTGAATGCGAATTGAACGACAGCGGTTGTGAAGTCATCGGCCCCACGCCCTCGGTCGAAGCCGCATTGCGGCTCATTGAGAAGGAGCGTCTGGACTGCGCCCTTCTGGACTACCGCCTTGTCGACGAAACCAGCGGAAGAATTGCTTCCGTGCTGGCTGAGCGAAACATCCCGTTTTTGCTGATGACGGGACATTGCGCGGATGACCTGCCGGCTGAATTGCGCGACAGGACTCTCCTGCAGAAGCCGGTGACGGGCAAAGCTCTTCGCGCCGCTCTCGAAGCCATTCTGGACATTGCAGCCTGAACCGTCGGTAAACCGCGAAGCTTGAGCAATTTTTCGCCACGATGTTGCCCTAGCCTCTGAATTGGTGGGGAATTCAGGCGGTAGCGACGCCGAGGGGCAAAGCGCGTGTAACTGCGCATTCCGCATGGGATTTTCGCCGCCTCGCGCCACCCGGCGCAAAGGCGTCTTCCGGCCGAACGGCCAGAAGGCTGGGTAGTTTCACGGGCGACGTCGGTTCAGGCGCGCTTCAAGCGGGACGGGAAGCAGCTATTGACGACGCCTCGTTCCAGCGCGCGCCTGATTTCCGCTCCGCTTTCGACGGTTCTTGGCCTCGTGGTCTGTTGTCTGGCGACGCTCGCGCCGAAGATGACCGAAACCGCGGTCGCCAATGGCGACACAAGAACCATTCATCTCTACCACGCCCATACGCATGAATCGATTTCGGCGACGTATCTGGTCAACGGGCAATATGACGCCCAAGTCCTTCAGCAATTGAACTGGTTCCTGCGCGACTGGCGACGCGACGAGCCGACCAACATGGACCCGCGCCTCTTCGACGTCGTATGGGAGGCCTATCGCCACGCGGGCGCCGGCGATCAGGTCGTGAACGTCGTCTCCGCCTATCGCTCGCCCGAAACGAACGCCATGCTGCGCGCTCGTTCGCGCGCCGTCGCCAAATATTCCCAGCACATGCTCGGCAAGGCGATGGACACCACCATGCCGGGAATGCCGATGTCGCAGATTCGCGAGATCGGCATGCGCATGCAGCGTGGCGGCGTCGGCTATTATCCGACGGCAGGCACGCCTTTCGTCCATCTCGACGTCGGCAATGTGCGCCACTGGCCGCGGATGAACTACGACGAGCTGGCGCGGCTCTTCCCTGACGGCAAGACCGTGCATTTGCCGAGCAACAACCAGCCGCTGGCGCGCTATGAAGAGGCGCGCGCCGAGATCGAAGCCCGCGGCGACGGCGCTTATGTCGTCGCGCCTCGCCGCACGTTTGGCGGCTTCTTCGCGATGCTGTTTGGCGGCGGCGGGGGCAGCGAAGAAGACGACGCGGAGGTCACGGCGCCGGCGCCGAGCACCCGCAAGCAGTGGGCTTCGCTCGCGCCACGACGGGCGCGCGGGACGAGCGGCGAGATGGAAGAACAAAGCGCGCCTTCCCCCACGACGGACGCCTATCGCTACGGCGCGAAAGAGCTTTCGCGGGCGGAGGCCGATTTGCCGCGTGGCGAGACCACCCTGTCCGCGCCGGGCGCGGAATCGCCCGAGCAAGAGCCGCCCGCCGCGAAGCTTCCAACAGTTCGAGCGCCGCTGCCGCCGCAGCGTCCGTCATCGCTCGCCGCACGCTTCGACGCGCGGACGGCGGATGACAGGTCAGCCGAGCTGCAAAGCGCGGTCGAGTTTCAGGGCGCCGACCGCGCTGACCGCCGTTCGGGCAGAATGCCCGCAACTGATGCGCCGCCCCGTCCAAAGCTCGCGTCGGCGCCCCTGCCCCCGACTCGGCCCGGCATCCACGCGAAGGCGACAAGCGCGATAGCGCGGCTGGTCGACTCGCCCAAAAATGAGACGAGAAAGTCCAGAGCGGCGGCCCGGCATGAGTCGCTCGCCTATGCGCCTGAGCCGCCGCAGGGCGCTGAGCCGTCGGACGCCGCCGTAGCGGAAAAAAATGCGAATGCGGTCCCCGTCGAAGCGACCGCTCGCGGCGCAACCCCTCTCCTGGGCTCATCGACCGGCCTTCGAGCGGCCGCCCGCTCCCGCGGACGCAGTCACTCGACCAAGGACGCCTCCGCCGAACAGGACGCGGAAACCCGCACGCACTGAAACTGGCGCACCGGAGCATTTTTTCGAAGCTTTGTAGCTGCTGGAGCAACGGCCAAGCCCCGCGTCGCCCAGACGTATAGATCAGGCCTCGACGTTAAAAACTCAGGGTAAAAGAGCAACGGCGTTTATCGCCGCGAAGCCGATAAGGATTGCCCCGCGCGCTGCAAAGTAAAGCGTGCCCGCGATAGCGAGTATTTTGATAAAGCCATAAGCGTCAGGGTCAAACATGGCTTCGAATCCACTCTAGCAAGCCCGAACCTCTCGGCGAGATTCAGTCTTCAGACAGTCTAACCCCCAACTTGCAAGGAATGTTCCTACGGTCGCGCCAGAGCCCGGGAGCCGCCGTCCCGACGCTTGCGTCGCAAGAAAAGTCGCCGCCCGGGTCGCCGGGCGCGGCAGAGAGGCGTCAGGCGAAAGCCGGGTCGAGCGCTTTAGCGGCTTCCAGCAGCGTCCGAACCGAGGCGACGGATTTTTCGAACATCGCCCGCTCCGCCGCGTCGAGCTTGATCTCCATCACCCTCTCGACGCCATTCGCGCCGATGATCACGGGAACGCCGACATAGAGTCCGTCCACGCCATATTGGCCGGTGAGATAAGCGGCGCAGGGCATCACCCGCCGCTTGTCCTTGAGATAGCTCTCGGCCATGGCGATGGCCGCGGTCGCCGGCGCATAATATGCGGAGCCGGTCTTGAGAAGGCCGACGATCTCGCCGCCGCCCTTGCGCGTGCGCTCGACGATCGCGTCGATGCGCGCCTGCGTGGTCCATCCCATGGCCACGAGATCCGGCAAAGGCACGCCGGCCACCGTCGAATAGCGCACCGACGGCACCATGTCGTCGCCATGGCCGCCCAGAACGAAGGCGCTCACGTCTTCGACCGAAACATTGAGCTCCTCGGCCAGGAAATAGCGAAAGCGCGAGGAATCGAGCATGCCCGCCATGCCGACGATGCGCTGCGTCGGCAGGCCGGACGCCTTCTGCAGCGCCCACACCATAACGTCGAGCGGATTGGTGATGCAGATGACAAAGGCGTTCGGCGCGTAGCGCTTGATGCCCGCGCCGACCTTGGCGATGACGCCGAGATTGACCGACAAAAGATCGTCGCGGCTCATGCCCGGCTGGCGCGGCACGCCCGCCGTAACGATGACGACGTCCGCCCCCTCGATCGCCGAATAGTCGGAGCCGCCGGTGAGTTTGGCGTCGAAACCCGCGACGGGAGACGATTGGGCGATGTCGAGCGCTTTGCCCTGCGGCACGCCGTCGACGATGTCGAAAAGAACGATATCGCCTAATTCGTTGAGGCCGGCGAGATGAGCAAGCGTTCCGCCGATATTGCCGGCGCCAATCAAAGCGATTTTTCTTCGCGACATAATCAAACTCGTTCTTTGCTTCTGAGAAACAGCTACCGCGCTTTTGCGGCGGTGGGAAGACTTCTCGGCGCTTGTCGTAAGCAGAGCCTTACACGGAGGCGCGGAGTCTCCGCGACCCAACAGCGCGCCCGGCGGTTCCCAGGCGCGCCGAATGTCGCAGGGATTGCGGGCCGTCGCCCCGCTCCTTACCTGCAAAGCTCGAGGGGAGCGCACGCGAGCCGCTTGGCGGAAGGCCGACACATGAAAAGCGAGTTTTTGCTGAAACGCCTGTTCGCCGCCACGATCGCGGCGGGCGCTTGTTTCTTTGGCCCGGCTTCGGCGCAGGCGGCGGATCCGGACGAATCCGAGCTGCTGGAGCATTTCGAGAAGGTCGACGTCTGGCATGCTCCGGTCGACTATAGCGTCCGCTACAACAATCAGGACGTGATCGTCACCCGCGAGATGGTGGCCCAGCCTGCCGCTCAGGGGGAGCTCTGCTATATCCGCTTCGATCTCATTAAGGGCGAGGGCGATTACGGCTACGGCTTCAAGCCGGGCGCGCCGCGTGACGCGCATTGGGGCTTCAATGTGCTGAAAAGAGGCACGGTCGTCGACCAGTTGGCCTCGCAGCTCAAGATGAACGTCATTTATTTTTACGCGCAAGGGCCGAAGAGCGAGGCGGCCAAGGCCGTTTGCGCCCGCAAACAGGCCGCGCCCACGCCCGCCGCGGGCAACGCCCACACGGGCCCCTGGG
>JALHNR010000324.1 GCA_022843525.1 Methylocystis sp.
GCCGAAAGCGACGGCGAGCGCGAGAAGGTGATCAGACTGGGTGGCGATATGCGTGAGGCTCTCGGCGAGCCCATACGGATGCGCGCCCGGGTGCGCCTCCGCCATGACAGGCGCGAGCGCCGCCGCGACGACGACCATTCGCAGGAAGCTCATGTCAATCCCTCCATTCGCCAGCGGCGTTGACGCCTCTACGGCTCTCATAGCTCTGATGATCGATGTCATGCTTTAACAGCGCCAGTTCCGGCGACAGCGGTTCGGCGCGCCGGACGCAATCGACGTCCCATTCCAACAGGATGTCATGCGCCGCCGTGACAGCGGCGTCGATCGCGCCGCGCACCGGCTCGGTGAGCGGACCGCCCCAGTTTTCGAGATCGAGCGGCTGGCAGCCGACGAGCGCGAGGCGCGAAGGATAATCGCCAAGGAGATCGGCGGCGCTCAGCACTTCCTGGAAGCCGGTCTGATGCAGGCTCATCTTTTTTGAACCGGTGAATTTCGGCACTTCGCCATCACGCACGATCTTCAGCGTTCCGGGCGCAAGGCCGTAATCGATGGCGTCGAAGACGAGAAGGTCATCGGTCTCGCGGACAAATTGCACGAGATAGAGCCCCTGCGTTCCGCCGTCGAGAACTGTGACGTGTTCTGGAAAAGCGTAGCGACGGTGAAACGCCTCCACCGCGCGCACGCCAAACCCTTCATCTCCCCATAGGATGTTGCCGATGCCAAGGATGAGAACGCGCCGCGCCACGGATCAGGCTCCATCCTTGAAATGACGTTCGCCCGAGATCATCGAGGAGATGATGCTCTGGCGCGACATGATGTCTTCGCGCACGGCCGCGTAGATGTGGATGATGATGAATGTGACGATCACATACATGCCGAGATGATGCCAAGTGTGCACTTCCTGGCTGTTCGGCCAGATATAGAAGACCCAGCCGAAGAGCTTCGCCTCCCAGCTGTCGGCGCCTTCTCCTTCCGAATAGAGCGCGAAACCGGTGATGATCATGAACGCCGACATTAGCGTATACATCGCGAACATCGCCGTCTGCGCCAACGGATTATGGCCGACATATTTCATCGGCGCCTTTTCGAGGAAGGCGTACCAACGGATTTCATGCGCGAGCTCTTTCCAGAAGGAGGCGCGCCAAACCGGCACGTAATAGATCTGCCGCGAATGCTCGTTGCCCATGAAAGCCCAATAGCCGCGCAGCAGAAAGCCGACGGCCATGATCTGGCCGGCGGCGAAATGGGCGAAGCGGATATAGCCCATGACGAAGTGCTGCGACGCCTCGCCGGCGACGGTCGGCAAGGGAGAGCCGATCAGATAGCCGCTGACGATCAGGACGAGGACGGCGAGCGCGTTGATCCAATGCCAGAGCCGCACCGGCGCCTCATAGACATAGACGGTCGGCTGCGACACGACCCTCTCGCCATGAGAATCGGCGACATCGATTCGCGAAATGTCGGTCATAACCCTCTCCTCAGCGCACCTGCACCTTCGCCATCTCCTGTCCGTCCTCGCTCATCACATGCGTCGAACAGGCGAGACAGGGATCGAAGGAGTGGATCGTGCGCAGGATTTCGAGCGGCTGCGCGGGATCGACCATCGGCGTATTCATGAGCGAAGCCTCGAAGGCGCCGATATTGCCGGCGGGATCGCGCGGCGAGCCGTTCCATGTGGTCGGCACGACGCATTGGTAATTATCGATCTTGCCGTCCTTGATTTTGATCCAATGCGCCAGCGCGCCGCGCGGCGCCTCGGTGAAGCCGACGCCCTTCGTCTCCTTTGGCCAGCTTTTGGGCTCCCACTTCTCGACATTGGCTGTCGCAAGATCGCCGGCTTTGATATTGGCGATCAGCTTGTCGAAGAAATGCCGCATCTGATAGCCGGCCCACTGGCTCTCGAGCGCGCGCGCCGCCGTGCGGCCAAGCGTCGAGAAGAGCGCCGAAGTGGGCAGCCCGAGATCGTGCAGCACTTTCTCGACCGGCTCCTTGAATTGCGGCTTGCCCTGCGCATAGCCGACGACCCAGCGCGCCAACGGGCCGACCTCCATCGCGTGGCCGCGCCAGCGCGGCGCCTTGATCCAGGAATATTTGCCGCCTTCGTCGAGCTCGATGATATTGGTTTTCGTGCCCTTGGCGTTCGGTCCGAGTTCGTAATGCGGTTCGGTGACGCCGTCCCAGGGATGCAGGCCCTTGGTTTCGTCACCGTATTTATACCAGGAGTGCGTCACGAACTCCTGTATCTCCTCCGGATCGCGATGATCGACGGGATGGATCTCGTCGAGCTTGCCATTGATGATCGCGCCGCGCGGCAAGAGCAGGTTCTTGTCCGTATAGTCGTTGGCGTGTTCCGGCACGTCGCCATAGGCAAGCACGGATGTGCCGGAGAGGCCGCCGCCATAGAGCCAATCCTTGTAGAAGGAGCCGATGGCCATGATGTCGGGGATATAGACCTTGTCGTTGAATTCGATCAGTTGATCGATGATGCCGTCGACAAGGTTGAGACGCTCCATATTGATCGCGCCGACCGCGCCGGTTCCGTCAATATTGATTGCGCAGGGAACGCCGCCGACGAGCCAATTGGGATGCGGATTCTTGCCGCCGAAGATCGTATGGATTTTCACGATCTCCTTTTGGAAGTCGAGCGCCTCGAGATAATGCGCGACCGCCATCAGATTGGCTTCGGGCGGCAGCCTATAGGCCTTGCTGCCCCAATAGCCGTTCTTGAAGGGACCGAGCTGGCCGGACTCGACAAACTTTTTCAGGCGCGTTTGCAAGTCCTTGTAGTAGCCGGGGGAGGACAGCGGCCAGCTCGAAATCGATTGCGCGAGAGCGGAAGTGGCCTTCGGATCGGCGCTGAGCGCCGAAACCACATCGACCCAGTCGAGCGCATGAAGATGATAGAAATGCACGATGTGATCATGCACCTGCAGCGCCAGCTGCATGAGATTGCGGATCGAATTGGCGTTCTCCGGGATGGCGATCCCGAGCGCGTCTTCAACCGCGCGCACCGAGGTGAGCGCATGCGTGCCGGTGCAGACGCCGCAAATCCGTTCGGTGAAGGCCCAGGCGTCGCGCGGGTCGCGATTCTTCAGGATCACTTCGATACCGCGCCACATCGTTCCGGTCGAAACCGCATTGCGGATGACATTGTCGGAGTCGACATTCACTTCGACGCGTAAATGGCCTTCGATGCGCGTTACCGGATCGACGACGACGCGCTTGCCGCTGTTGTCGAGCCTGAAACCGTTGGGCGTGTCGACGCCGGCGGAAGCTGTTGCCGCGACGGCGGGCGTCGCTGGGACTGCTTCGGCCGCGCCATTTTGCGAGATGCGCTGTTGCGTCATGATCGTTGTCCTGGAGATGCGGCGTCAGGCCGAGTGATCGTTATTCTTCGAGACGATGCGCTTGACGGCCGTCGCCGCGGCATGCGTCGCGACCGCCGCGCCGACGACGCCGGCAGCCGCAAGCCCGATCTCATCGGCGTTCTTCTCGACGCCGAATTGATGGATGTTCGTCAGCCGTTCGTAGAAGGGGCCCTTGTCCCAGAAGCCCTCTTCCGAACAGCCAATGCAGCCATGGCCCGACTGGATGGGGAAGGACACCCCGCCGTTCCAGCGCACCGTCGAACAGGCGTTATAGGTCGTCGGCCCCTTGCAGGCCATTTTGTATAGGCAGTAGCCCTTTCGCGCGCTTTCGTCGTCCCATTGCTCGACGAACTGGCCGGCGTCGAAATGCGGACGGCGGTAGCATTTGTCATGGATGCGCTGCGAGTAGAACATGCTCGGCCGGCCCTGCCGGTCGAGTTCGGGCAATCTGCCGAAGGTCGTAATATAAGTAACGACGCCGGTCATGACTTCGGCGATGGGCGGGCACCCCGGCACCTTGATGATCGGCTTGTTGTGGATGACCTTGTCGATCGGCGTCGCCTGCGTCGGATTGGGCTTGGCCGCCTGCACGCACCCCCATGAGGCGCAGGCGCCCCAGGCGATGATCGCCATGGCGTCCTCCGCCATCCATTTCAGCTTTTCGACGAAAGGCTTGCCGCCGTCGATGCAGAACATGCCGCCTTCATTGAGCGGCGGATTGCCCTCGACGGCGAGAATATATTTGCCTTTGTATTTCTCTTTCGTCTCTTGGAGGATCGCTTCGGCCTGATGGCCGGCGGCGGCCATGATCGTATCGTCGTAATCGAGCGAGATCATCGACAGAACGACGTCTTTGACCAGCGGATGCGCCGAGCGGATGAAGCTTTCCGAACAGCAGGTGCATTCAAGCCCATGCATCCAGATGACGGGCGTGCGTTCCTTGGTTTCGAGCGCGTTGGCGATCTTCGCGGCGCCGATCGGACCCATGCCGAGACTCGCGGCGGTCAGGCTGCAAAATTTCGTGAAGCTTCTGCGCGTCACTCCCTGTCGGCGGATGACGTCGTAAAAAGTCTCGATTGCGGCCATTCCCGCTCCTCCTGATGGCGTCTTCGTCCCTTCGTCGCGATCTCGCGTCGCGCTTTGTTTTCAAAGGGTGAGCAAGCTCCGGGCCAAGCGCGCCGGCTGATTGAAATTGGTTTAATTCCAATAAGCTAGGAGAGTTCGAGGCGCGTCTCGATGAGAATTTTCGCGCGCGAGCGGCTAGTCGATTTTCAATCGCCGGAAAGGCGCTTGCCAGCCGCCTCAATGCGCCGTGCAGACCATGCAGGGATCAAAGGAACGGATCACATGCTGCACGGAAGCGGCGCGCGCGCCTTGGCCTTCGAGCGGCGCGCCGACCAGCGCCTGCTCGACCGGGCCAGCGACGCCAGAAGCGTCGCGCGGCGAGAAATTCCATGTCGTCGGCGCGATGATCTGATAGGCGCGGATTTTTCCCTTCTGTGCGCCAAGCCAATGTCCGAGCGAGCCGCGCGCGGCTTCGACGAGGCCAACGCCCTCGCCATCCTCATCGTGCGGAGCCACAACGCAGAAGGGCTCGTTCAACGCCAGCGCCTTCGCCCAGCCTTCCGCCGCCTCCGCCACCATCGCAAGCTCGATGAGGCGCGCGGCGACGCGCACGAAAACATTAGAGCCACGCGAACGCGCGAGCAGCGCGCGCACCAGCGGATGGCCATGGACCGCCAGCCGCGCGAGCGCGCCGACCTCCGCCGGACGCCCGTGAAGACGCGGCGCCTTCGCAAAAGAATAGGCGT
>JALHNR010000325.1 GCA_022843525.1 Methylocystis sp.
GGTAAAAATATCTTCCGGAATGCTGCACACGTTTATGTCCCTTCTTGCTCATCTGAGCGCGTGTGATTGAGGAACGTGTGCGGCCCGATTTCAAGCAGCAAATTTGCCCAATCTGCTGCCGCCGTTCGTTGCAGCGGCTTTTGACTGAGACAGCGACCATCGAGGCGACGAGACGCCGGCTTGGCGAACGTTCGGGCATGAATCGCGCCGCACGCACCGTGCGGGGGCGCACTGCGCCTTTCAATGAGACGCGCGATGATCCGAATGTTGCAAAGAACGCTTAGCTTTTCGAAGTGATCAGGGCCGGCCGGTGGGGCCGGCCCTTTTTTCAGCCCTGCTCGGCTTTTTCTAGGGTCTTGGCGGACGTAAACGCGTATATTTCCGTCAGATATTTGCGTGGTGGGTAGGCTGCTTGCTCCGTGAGAACCGGTTTGATAGGCGGAGCCGAACGTGCCTCTCGATTCTGTGCAGCGTGTCCCATGAGCGTCAGCACCATCACATCCGGCGTCTTATGCGTCGGCGCCGCATTGCCCGATCCGCCGTTCGAATTCATCGAGGACGGGGAGGCTCGCGGCTTCGACATCGAGCTGATGCAGGCGGTCGCCGCCGAGCTCGGTCTCGCCTGGCGGCTCGCTCCTTATACGGGCGCGGATTTCAACGGCATCTTCGAGGGGCTCGCGCGCGGGACGTGGGATTGCGTCGCGTCCGGGGCGACGATCACGCCCGACCGGCTACGGCTGGCGTCGTTCTGCACGCCTTACATCCGATCCGGCCAGAGTCTCGTTTGCAATGTCGAGGCGACGCCGAACGTCAGGTCGATCGACGATTTGCGCGGCATGATCCTTGGCGTGCAGCAGGGCAATACCTCCGAGCCCGTGGCGCATCGCCTCAAGGATGAAGGTCGGATCGCCGAAGCGCGCACCTATGCATATCACGACATCGGCGCGATGTTGGATGACCTGTCCGCCGGAAAGATCGGCGCGGTGATGAAGCTCGCTCCCGTGATGCGCTGGATGATCAGGAATCGTCCCCAATTGCGCATCGTGCAGGACGGGATCACTGATGAGAGGCTCGGCGTCGCAGTTCGCCTCGGCGACGACGCCTTGCGCACGGCGATAAACGACGCCCAAGCGCGATTGCACAAAAGCGGCGCGCTTCCGCAGTTGGTGAAGAAATGGCTTCAGACGTAATCCGCTGCATTCACCTCTATACGGGAAGCGACGGCCGCTCCCACGTCGACCATATCGCGCTTCCGTTGGGAGCCGTAACGCCAGCGAAAGTGGCGCATTTCGAGGAGACCGCGCCCGGCGCCTCGCGCGACTGGCACACCGCGCCATGCGAGCAATTCGTCGTCACGCTCTGCGGAACTTTGGAGTTCACCACACGCGATGGCGAGACGTTTGTGCTGCGCCCAGGCGACATACTGCTGGCGTCCGACACGGCCGGAACCGGACATCGCTGGCGGATCATCGACGATCAGCCGTGGCGACGGCTTTACGTCGAACTGGCCGCTCCCTTTTTTCCCGCCGGCGCCGGTCTCGAGACCTGACTTCGCGCGCACGCCAGCGGGCGCGCTGCGCCAATGTCGCTCCGCTCCGCGGCGTCAAGGATCGAGACGGCTCACAAGGTCCTGAATCTGGCCCGCGAGGCGTTCGGCGACGCAGGCATAGCCGGCGTCGTTCATATGGAGACCGTCAGGCGCGAGCAGAGGCTCGACGCCGCCCCCCGGCGCCGCATCGAGCGTCTTCATCAAATGGTAGCGCGAAAAAAGGCAGATGTGCTCCTTCTCCGCGACGCGCTCTAATGTCTTGACGAAACGCTCATAGCGGGCGGGATCTTGGACCTTTTTGATGAATTGCGGATCGACGAGCAGCACGTCGCTCTTATGTCGCTCGATCGACAGAATGCCGCGTTCGACCACCGCTTCGAACTTCGGCTCGGAGACCGATGCGGTCAGCGCGTCATTGGTCCCGACCTGCCAGAGCACGAGATCCGGCTTGATGCGGTCGAGTTCAGCATTCAGGCGCCCGAGCGTGCGGTCCGCCGTTTCGCCGGCTTTCCCGGCGTTGATGACCTCGACATTCGCTCCAGGAAATCTTTGCTCGAGCGCGAGTTCGAGCCGCGCCGGATAGGCGGCCGCCGGCGAAGAAGCGCCAATGCCTTGCGTCGATGACGAGCCGATCGCGAGCACATGGACGGGCATTTTCGCCCGCAAACGCGCGGCGGTGCGTCTCAGCGCGCCTCTCGCCGGCATGCGAACTGGCGTGGCCGCGCAACGACTGCGCGGAATCAGTTCGACCGCGAGGCCGGGCCAGGACGCTAGGCAAGCGAGGCCGGTCAGCGCGTGAAGGAAAGCTCTTCGGCCTGGACGAAGTCCGCTGGCGCAGCGGTCGCCGCCAGAGGCGGTGTGCGATATCTGCATTCCAAGAAGCTCGCGAGTTTGTGGAGAGTCCAGAGTTCAGAAAGCGCAGAGACGATTTCGAACAAGGAGCTGTTTCAAGATGGTCGCTTACGACACGAGCAATCTTGCGAATAAAGCCCATGAACTCGATCGGGACAAGCGCGGCCTGAGAGGAACATCAGCCAAGGCGAGCGATTCCGGCATCTCGGCAGGCGGAGGCGATCTCAAGCCGATGCGTTGCGTTGCGGCCGCATTTGCTCTCAAATCACAACCCTCACGCATCAGATCGGATCTCCCGCATGTTGAAGGTTTTCTGCGCACCCGCGAGATATGTTCAGGGCCGCGACGCGACGCGAGCGCTCGCCTCCGAACTGGCGCGGCTCGGCATTGCGGGAAAGGCGCTGATCATCGCGAGTTCGACCGCGCGCAAGGCGTTGGAGCCTGTGTGGCGCGAGACGTTCCCAGCCGCCGGACTCGACTATGCGATTCTCGACTTCGGCGGTGAGTGCTCGTTTGCGGAGATTTCCCGCGGGAGCGAAGAGGCGCGCCGAGTCTCGGCCGCGTCGATCGTCGGCGCCGGCGGCGGCAAGACTTTGGACGCCGCCCGCGCCGTCGCCGCGGAACTTGAGCTTCCCGTCGCCTGCTGTCCAACGACGGCGTCTAGCGACGCGCCCTGCAGCGCGCTTTCGGTCGTCTACAGCGAGGACGGGGTGTTCGAGAAATGCCTCTTCTACCGGCGCAACCCCGATCTCGTGCTTGTCGACAGCGTGGTCATCGCGCGCGCGCCGGTGCGCCTGCTGATCTCGGGCATGGGCGATGCGCTCGCCACTTTCTTCGAAGCGGACGCCACGATCCGCGCGAATCGCAAGAACGTCGCTGGGGGCCTGAGCACGATCGCCGCCGCCGCCATCGCCGAGCTCTGCTACCAAACGCTGCTCAACGACGGGATAGCCGCCGTCGCCGCGGCACGGGCAGGGTCGATCACGCCGGCGCTGGAACGCATCATCGAAGCGAACACGCTGCTATCCGGCCTCGGGTTCGAGTCGGGTGGCCTTGCGGTGGCGCATTCGGTCCACAATGGGCTGACGGCCGCGCCGGAAACGCATGATCGGCTGCATGGCGAAAAGGTCGCCTTCGGCACGCTGGTGCAGCTCGTTCTCGAAGGACGGCCGCGTTCGACGGTCGATGAAGCGATGGGATTTTGCCTCTCGGTCGGCTTGCCTGTGACGCTTGCCGAACTCGGACTCGCAAATCTGTCGCGCGAGACGGCGCGGGCGATCGCCGATCGCGCCGTCGCCGCCGGCGAGAGCGCCCATAATGAACCCTTTGAGGTGACCGCCGCGACTCTCATGGACGCGATTTATGCCGCCGACTCGATGGGCGTCGCCTTCAAGGCGCGCGCTTCATAGCAGGCAGGCTCGAGCGCGCGCCTATTCCATCAAGGAAGATAGAATGGCGTCGGCGGCGCGCAGGGCGAGCGCGGCGATGGTGAGCGTCGGGTTGGCGGTTCCGCCGGTCGGGAACACGGCGGCGCCAACTAGAAAAAGATTGCGGTGCGCGTGGGCGCGCAGGTTCTTGTCGACGACCGACGTCGCCGCGTCTTCGCCCATGCGCGCCGTGCCCATGATATGGCCGGCGCCTTGGGCGTCGTCCTTGTGCCAAAAGGCTTCCACGCCGATCTTCGCAAACATCTCTTCATGCAGATGTTTGGCGTTGGTGAGCGCTCGTTCGGTGTAGCGGTCGAGTTGAAAGAAGATCGCCGGGCGCGGCAGACCGGTCTTTTCGATTTGCGTCCGATCCAGCGTCACCCTGTTGCTCGCCAGAGGGAGCTGCTCGGTCAACGCGGCCACGCGAATGTGACGCGACGTCTGCTCCCTGAGCGCGGTGTCGAGCGCCTTCCCGCGCAGGCCGCTCAGCGCCAGTTCGCGCGCGGTCGATTCAGGCGCTCCCGTCGGCCAATTCCAGCCTTCATTGCCAAATTCGAATCGCAAAGCCGAATTTTCGCCGCGGTTTTTCAAATCTCGATAATTCTCGATCCCCGATGTCGCCCCAGGTCCGCGATAGGGCCAGACGGGTTGGCGCGCGAGCGCCCAGCTGAGCTGGATCGGATGATCCATCAGATTTCGCCCTAGCTGGTCCGAGCGATTGGCGACGCCGCCAGGAAAGGACTCGGAGGCCGAGGCCAGCAGGAGCCGCGGCGTCTCGACGCCGTTGCCGGCGACGCAGACGGCGCGCGCGAACACGCGTCCGGTCGAGCCATCCGATCGTATGAACCTGACCGCTTCGACGCGCCCGTCCGGGCAGCATTCGACGAAATTGGCGCAGGTCTCCGTCAGCAGCCTCGCGCCGAGAAATTCGGCGCGCGCGACGTGAATGGTCGCGTCATATTTCGCTTGGATCGGACAGACGGGAATGCAGCTGGCGCTGCCGTGACAGGCCGGTCGGTCGCCGGAGGGCTTCGAGAGGCGCGCCTGCGGAGTCGGGCGGACCTTATAGTCGGACTCCTGCAACGCCTTGCGCCATGCGCGATCGAGAAAGCTCTGTGCGATCGGCGGAAACGGGTAGGGCGCGGAGCGCGGCGAGCCAAGATCGTCGTCATTGTCTCCGGCGACTTCGAGCTCCTGTTCCGCCGCGCAATACCATGGCTCGAGATCGGCGTATGAGATCGGCCAATCAACGCCGAGGCCGAAGCGCGATTTCATCTCGAAATCGTCGGGAACCAGCCGAATGGCGGTTCCCAGCCAGTGCCA
>JALHNR010000326.1 GCA_022843525.1 Methylocystis sp.
CCGGCCGCTTCCAGGCCGCCGCCGCCAAGCAGCGCGGCGAATATGCGCGCGTCGCCGCGCGCGCCCGGGCGCTCGGCTGCGATCGCGGCCAGTTCCTGTTTTTCGGCGAGCCGCCGCCGCCTCAGTGCGGGCAGATCAACGCGCAGCTCAATCAGCTCTCGGGCGCCATCGCCGGCTATGATCGGGCGGTCGCCGACGACGGCGGTCAGCGCCAGGCGCTCGCCGCCCGCTATGAGGCCGAGTGCCGCAATCCCCAGCCCACGCAGGCGCGCCTGGCGCGGCCGCGCAATTTCTTTGAGGAGCTGTTCGGCGTCGGTCCGGCCGAGAACCAGGGGATCATCGACCCCAATCAGGGGCTCGAAACTATGGACGAGACGCCGCGCGGGGGGCCGATGGCGATCTGCGTGCGCGACTGCGACGGCGGCTTTTTCCCGATCAGCTATTCCGCGCGCAGCTCCAATCTCGACGATCTTGCGGCGATGTGCCGAGCGCTCTGTCCAAACGCCGAAGTGAAGCTCTATACGGCATCGCAATGGAAGGGCGTGAACTCCGCGCTTTCGATCGACGGCGACGCCTATTCCGACCACCCCAACGCCCATAAGTTCGAGAAGGTCTACGATCCGGCCTGCGGCTGCAAGCCGCCGGGCCAGTCGTGGGCTGAGGCGCTTGCCGACGCCGAGCGCCTTATCGCCGAACGCAACGCCAAGGATCAGGTCGTCACCGCCGAGCAGGCCGAACAATTGTCTCGCCCGCTGGCGCCCGGCGTTTCGAGGGGGCGGAAGTCAAAGGCGCCGCTGCAAACGCCGGTGGCGACGCCGGAGCCGGCGGCGCAGGCGCAGCCCAACGCTCAGGAAGGCGCCGCCACAGCGCCGGAAACCTATCGCGAAATCGTTGGACCCGACGGAATCAAGCGCCGCGTGCGGGTGGTTGCGCCGGCCTTGTGAGGCGGAGGCGGCGCGCACTCATGAGCCACAGCGGCCGTAGCGGCCAAATTGGCGGCAAGCATGCGCCTTGTGCTTAACGCTGCATCCTCATCAACCTCTCGACGGCGACGGACAGAGGCTCGAGGTGGACGGTGCAGACATCCCAAAGGATGACGAGATCCACGCGCTTGTATTCATGCCGTAGGATATTCCCGATCGCAGCAATTTCCCGCCAAGGAATTTCAACCGTAAGCTGTTTTTCGTCTTCGTTCAAACGCCGACTGGCTTCCGAGAGGATAGCGACTTGACGTTCAAGAATGGCGAGGCGACGCCAATCGTCTCGCAGGTCGGCCAAGTTTGTCTCCCCCGCCACCTCGCGGATTCGTTCAATCGCCGTCGCCATGTCGATCAGATGCAGCGGAATATCTCGTGACTCGCTGCCAGAGTCCTGCATCAGAACACGCGCACCATGCTCTTCGTCACCCGATCCTTGAGCGCGGGGGCCAGCGCCTCTCGGGTCGACAGATCAATTTTTCGTGAAAACAACATGCCCAGCAGTGTCTCCAACTCAAAAAATGAGGTCAGACCCAGCGCGCCCTCTCGGAAATCCGCAACGAAATCGATATCGCTATCGGTCGTCTCGCGCTCCTCAAGGACGGAGCCGAACACGAACAGCCTCTCCACGCCGAGCGTAGCAAGAGCGGGAGCCTTTGATTTGAGACGTGTTCGAAGTTCTTCTCGCAGCATTGCCCTATAAAAATAGCACGGCGGCGCGGCCCCGGCCAATGCATCGCTCGCGCAGCGTCACGGCATATGCGCCTTCACCGTCTCGATCAGCTGTTTGATCGAGAACGGCTTGGCCAGGAATCCGAAGTCGCCTTCGGGTAGATTCTTGGCGAAAGCCTCCTCGGCGTAACCTGAAACGAAGATGACCTTCGCCGCCACCCCACGCTTGCGCAGTTCGGCGAACATGGCGGGGCCGTCCATCTCCGGCATCACCACGTCCGAGACGATGAGGTCAATCTTGCCGTCGACGCGATCGACGACTTCGAGCGCCTCCATGCCCGTCGCCGCTTCGAGCACGGTGAATCCGCGCGACGTCAGCGCGCGCGAGCCGATCGAGCGCACCGAGTCCTCGTCTTCGACCAGAAGGACGACGCCCTGGCCGGTATAGTCCGTGGCGGCCTTGGGCGAATCCGCCTTCTGCGAGGTCTCCTTTTCCTCCGGCACATATCGCGGCAAGAAAATGCGGAAATTCGTGCCGCGCCCGACTTCGCTGTCGACGAACAGGAAGCCGCCCGATTGCTTGACAATGCCGAAGACGGTCGAAAGGCCGAGGCCTGTGCCTTTGCCGACCTCCTTCGTCGTAAAAAATGGTTCGAAGATTTTTTCTTTCACATCCGCCGGAATGCCGCTGCCCGTGTCCTCGACCTCGATGAGCACGTAGTCGGCGGGCGGCAGCGTCGCTTCGCCGATCGACGCGCATTCGGAAACGGCGACGTTGCGCGTGCGAATCTGCACGCGGCCGCCCGACTCCGGCATGGCGTCGCGCGCGTTGACGACGAGATTGATGATCACCTGTTCGAACTGGGTGATGTCGGCCTTGACGAACCACAGGTCGCGGCCGAGGCGCAGTTCGAGCTCATTCTTCTCGCCCACGATGCGGCGCAACAGATTTTGCACCTCGGAGAGCGCGTCGCCGAGCTGCAGGACTTGCGGTCGCAGCGTCTGCCGGCGGGAAAAGGCCAGCAATTGTCTGGTCAAACCTGCCGCGCGATTGGCGGTTTCCTTGATCTGACGGATATCACGAAAGGCCGGATCGGTGGGTCGGTGGCTCGAGAGCAGCAAATCCGAATAGCCGATGATCGCGGTCAGCATATTGTTGAAGTCATGCGCGATGCCGCCGGCGAGCTGACCGACCGCGTTCATCTTCTGAGACTGTGCGAAGTCCTCCTGCAGCTTGCGTTGCTCGGTCGTGTCGAGCGCATAGACCATCGCGCCCTTCTTGCCGGCGTCTTCGGCGGAAGAAACGAAGAATCGCGCCGAACGGGGTCCGCCGCCGGCCTCTTCCTCGAACATGACATTGACCGGGCGCACTTCGCCCTTGCCTTCAATGGCGTCCTCGATCGCGGCGCGCAGCGCGGCGCCGTCGCGTTCGCCCATTCCCGCAAGCACCGACCAGGGCGCCGCGGTTCTGCCCTGCCCCGACTTTAAGGCCTGCGGCAGCAATTTCGCAAAAGCCGCGTTCGAGGACAGCACGCGGCCTTCGCCGTCGAGCGTCGCCATCGCCATCGGCGTCGAGTTGAAAAAGCGCGCGAACCGAACTTCGGCGGCGCGCAAATTCTCTTCCGGCTGTTCGCCGGAGGAGCGATTGAGCGCCAGGGTGCGCGAGGGACCGGCTTCCCCGTCCTGGCCGAAAGCCACCTGATGCAGCAGCCTGACCGGGAGCGATTTGCCGTTGCGGCAGCGCAGGTCGAGGTCGATCTGCTCGGTGCGCACGTCTCCGGGGGAACCGGATATAGCCGCGAGAAGCGCCGCGCCATTGTCGGCGACAATGGAGGAGAGAGTCGCGCCGCCGGACCCAACCTGGGTGAGATCGTAACCCAGCCATCCGGCCAGCGTTTTGTTCATGTAGGAGATGGCGCCGTCGGAACCGGCGGAAAAAAAGCCAGCCGGCGCGTGATCGAGAAAGTCGATCGCGTGCTGGAGCTCCTGGAAGACGTTTTCCTGCCGCTGTCGATCGGCGGTTACGTCGGCGACGGCCCACACGCAGCACCTGCCTCCCGTCGCCAGCACCGGCCGGACGCGAATGCGATACCAGCCGACATGACCCTGTCCGGAGAGCGGCGGCGACAGCCGCAAATCTTCGCTGTGCGAGAGGCCGGCGCGCGCCGCCTGCGCCAATCTGTATATCGCCTCCGAGACTTCGGGCGGTCCGGAGAACAGCCTCTCGACGAGCTGAACGCCCGATGAGTCTTTCGCGTCGCACATCGCCCGATAGGCTTCGTTGGCGTAAACGATGCGCCCGTCGCTCCTTGCGACGAGCAGCCCCTCGCTCGAAGTGTCGGCGACGAGTTTCGTCAAATCATTGTTCGCGACGCGGCCGGAGAACTGGATCAGTCCAATGGCGTAAGCGCAAAGAAAGAAAATTCCCGCCACGCCGAAAATCGCCAGCGCGAGTACGGTAATGCGCGGCGCAAGATCCGCAGGGGTCAAGCTATAGGCGGCGGTCGCTCCGACCAGCGCAATGACGAGGGCGAGCGTCAATCCTACATTCGCGGATCGCTCGCTGCGCTCTATGGCCGAGGATCCCGTCCGATCGGTCATTTGTGAACCACCCGGCGTATATCGCTATCGCCGATCGCGACGGACGTGCTAACGCTGCCGTCCATGTTGACCCAGCGAACGCTTGGAGAATCATCCAAAACAATGGCTGCGGATGGCGACAATAGCAACGCCGGACAAACGAATAGGCTGCTGATTCGCCGCAGATTAACCATTCATTAACCTTTTTTCGGCTCTTGCCAGAAAAGCTGTTAATTTGGCAAGGTTCACGCGCGTTCGAACCAGAGACCAGCCGTTCATGCCCGATAAATTCACTCAGCTACTGCCGGCGCTTGGAGCGCTTGTTGCTTTCCTCGTCGCAGCGGTGCTCGTGCTTTATATTTTCCGCCTGTTATTTGGACGCCGCATCCGCGCGCCCGGTGGCCGCAATCGCGCGCGCCGCCTGGACATTGTCGACGCCTTCGACCTTGACCGCGAGCGCCAGCTCGTCATTGTGCGACGCGACAATATTGAACATTTGCTGCTGATCGGAGGTCCCAACGACGTTCTGGTCGAGGGGACAATTAACCGGCTTGAGGGCGCCGTCAGCCGACCGCAAGACCAGCGCACAGCGCCGGCGGCCGCAAACTGGCCGGCCGGACCGACGGCTCCTCCACGAGAGCTGGAATCGCCCTTGCCGGGGCCGGCCACGGCCGCGGCGGTCAATCTGCCACCGGACCTTTTTGCGCCGGCGCCGACAAAGCCTGTAGCGCCGCCTCCCCCGCCTCCGGGTCCGCGGATTTCGAGCCCGGCCGCCCCGCCCTCGCGGCCTGCCCCAGCTCGTTCGCCCACTCCGCCCTTCCTCGCGCGCGCTCAGCAACGCTTGGCGCCGCGCCTCAAGGAGCCGGCCGCGCCGCCCGAAGC
>JALHNR010000327.1 GCA_022843525.1 Methylocystis sp.
CGCTCTTCCGATCTGCGTCAAATGACGCGCAATGGCTTGGCGATCACGCGAGTCCAAAGGAGTTTCGCACCAGCGATCCGTGTTGGGCGAGCGGCTGGTTGCTCGAGCGCGGCGCCTCCTATCGTCTCACGATCAATGTCGATCCAAGAAACGGTGGTCACGACCCTTGGCTCGATCAGTTGATTCTGACTGACCCGTACGGCTTTAACAGCTCCGGCGTCACACTGTCGGCGGCGACGGTCCTGCGCCGCTGGCCCTCTGTCGCCTGGTTCCATCCGATTGCGCGCATCGGCGAGAGCGGCGAACTCGAATGGCCGCTCGTTCCTGTCGACGGCGGCGGCGCATTGTCGCCTCGCGATCGGCGCTGCACGCAACTGCCGATCCGCTACGATGAAACACCGGAGCACGCGGAATTTTGCAAGGCGACGCCGAAAGCCGCTTCTTGCGATCCCGGGATGGCGATGTCGGTCAGCGATCCGTTGCCTTCTGATGAACTCGACGCGGCGAAGCGCGCCTGGACCCGAGACACTTTCGAACTCGATGGGCGCAGCTGCAACTCTCCGTTTCCGCGCACGACTTTCGTTTCCGAGTTCATCGCACGCGACACGGGAGAGTTATTTCTGTTCGTGAATGACGCGGCTCACATCGCCTGGCCGGGGCGCGCGCAAATCTTCTACAGGAACAATACCGGCACGGCGACGGTCGCGATCGAACGGCTCTCGCGCGCCGAAACGTCTGCGACGACCGCAAGCACTGCGCGGTAGACGAAATCCGGCGGCGCCTGGACCCAGCGCGCTGGCGTCCACGCTTCGCTCAGCCGCAGGGCTCACGAGCCCCGCGGCTTGGCGCGTGTCGTCGGCTGCGCGGCCGCCGGATCGTCCGGCCAGAGATGGCGCGGGTAGCGCCCTCTCATCTCCTTCTTCACCTCGCTCCAGGAGCCTTTCCAAAAGCTCGGGAGATCGCGAGTCGTCTGTATCGGCCGATGCGCCGGCGAGAGCAGTTCGAGCGTGAGCGGCGCGCGTCCGCGCGCAAGCGTCGGGTGGCTTGAAAGGCCGTAAAGCTCCTGCACGCGCACCGCGAGGATCGGTCCGTTCTCGGCGGCATAGTCGAGCGCGTGACGCGCGCCGGCGGGCGTCTCGAAATGAGAGGGCGCTTCCGCGTCGAGCCTGCGCGACAACTCATAGGGGAGAAGCTGAGCGAGCGCGGCCTCGAGGTCGTCGGTTGCAATATCCGCGAGCGACGTGCGCCCCTCAATGAACGGCGCAAGCCACTCTTCGGCGCTTGCCGCCAGAGCGGCGTCGGAAAGATCAGGCCACTCGTCGCCCTCGGCGCGGCGCAGAAAGGTGACGCGGTCGCGTCGTTGCATCTGCGACTTCGTCCAGGGCAGCCGCGGGACGCCAAGCACGGCCACGCCGCGCGCAAGGATCCGCGCATTCTGGTCAGACGGCTCGACCGCCAGATTGCGCTCGGAAAGCCGAATCGCCCCGAGACGCCGGAAGGCGCGCCGCCGCAGGCTCGCGCTCGCCGGGTCAAAAACGGTTTCATCGCGAGTCTCGATGCGCTCGCCCGCGATCGCCTCGACCTCCTCGGCGGTGAGCGCGCAAGCCGCAAGGATGCGCGCCTGCGCCGCCCGGCCGGTGAGTTCGGCGACGGCGAGAAATGGCGCGCGTGACAGAGGATCTTCGACCGGCAATATCGCGGCGCGGCCGTTCGCCATCAGGAACTCGCCGCGCGCGCCGCGCGATTTGGCGATGCGATCGGGATAGGCAAGCGCAATGAGCGCGCCGTCGGATAATTGCCCCCTCCCTGTCCCTCCCCCGCTTCGCGGGAGAGGGGACGCTAACGATCGGCCTTTCGCTCTCTCTTGATGAGGCGCCGAGTCCACTCCCTCTCCCGCGCTAGCGGGGGAGGGTTGGGGAGGGGGCAAAACGCCTGCCGCCGCCGTCGCCTGCCGCGCCCATTGTGCAGCCAGGCGCAGCGCGTCGCGCGCGCGTCTGGAGTTTTCGCCGTGCACGCGCTCGAGCCGATGCGAAAGGTCGGCGTCGGCGCCGCCGATTCCGCGCTCCGAGAGCAGCATGGCGAGTTCGGCGGCGCGCTTCGCCTCGCCGTAACCCGCCGCCTCGACCACCATTCGCGCCAATCTGGGCGCAAGCGGCAGCGCCCGCATGGCGCGGCCCATGTCGGTAAGCCGACCGTCGTCGTCGAGCGCCCCGAGTTCGCGATCAAGCGCGACCGCCTCCTTCCAGGCGGGCGCCGGCGGCGGATCGAGCCATTTGAGTCGCCCCGGATCGCTGACGCCCCAAGCGGCGAGATCAAGCGCAAGGCCGGAGAGATCGGCGTCGAGAATTTCGGGCGCGGCGAAGGCCGGAAGCGCCACCGTCTGCGGTTCGTCCCATAAGCGATAGCAGACGCCGGGCTCGGTGCGGCCGGCGCGGCCGCGGCGCTGATCGACGCTGGCGCGTGAAGCACGCACCGTCTCGAGCCGCGACAATCCGAGATCCGGCTCGAAGCGCTGCACACGCGCGAGCCCGCTGTCGATGACGATGCGCACGCCTTCGATCGTGAGCGAGGTTTCCGCGATCGAGGTGGCGAGCACGATTTTTCGGCGTCCCGGCCGCGCCGGCGCGATGGCAAGGTCCTGCTCGCCGCGATCGAGCGCGCCATAGAGCGGCGCGACGTCGATGTCGTCCGGCAGGCGCGACTCGGCGAGGCGCGAGGCGACGCGCGCAATCTCCCCCTGTCCCGGCAGAAAGGCGAGGATCGACCCCCGCTCTTCGCGCAGCGCCAACATGATCGCGCGCGTCATCGACTCTTCGATGCGGGCATTGGCGTCGCGGCCGAGATAACGTGTCTCGACGGCAAATGCGCGCCCCTGGCTCTCGATCGTTCTGGCGCCCATCAGCGCGGCGACGCGGGCGCCGTCGAGCGTCGCGGACATGGCGATGAGCCGCAGATCCTCCCGCAATCCCGCCTGGGCGTCGAGCGCCAGCGCGAGGCCGAGATCCGCGTCGAGCGAGCGTTCGTGATATTCATCGAACAGCACGCCGGCCACGCCCTCGAGCGCCGCATCGTCGAGGATCATCCGCGCGAACACGCCTTCAGTGACGACCTCGACGCGCGTTCGCGCCGAGATTTTCGATTCGAGACGCATCCGCAGACCGATCGTTTCGCCGACGGTCTCGCCGAGCGTCGCCGCCATGCGGCTCGCCGCAGCGCGGGCGGCGAGACGTCGCGGCTCCAGCAGAATGAGCTTGCCGCCCTTCGCCCAGTCGGCGTCGAGCAGCGCGAGCGGCGCGCGCGTGGTTTTGCCGGCGCCGGGCGGGGCGACGACGACAAGGTTGCACGACGCCTCAAGCGCCGCGCGGATCGCCGGCAGCACATCGTCGATCGGCAGCGCAGAAAGATCATGCAGCATCGGAGGCGCGCACTTCAAAAGGTCCACGTTCTACGGCCGGACGCATTGCGGACGTCGCTCAAAGGGTCAAGACGCTGGTCGCGCCGGACCGGCAATAAAAAAGCCCCTCCCTTGCGGGAGGGGCAAAAGATTGCAGCCAGTGGTGAACTTACGCCGCCTGCTGAATCGCCGAGAGCTTCCACTCCTGCGGTCCGGCGCCCGCCGGTCGGCGGAAAGTCCAGGCCTCGGATGTCTCCGTCGGACCCGGCGAACCGGGCGCGGGCTTGCCCGTGGCGCGATCCTCGATCACGTCATTGAGCGCGAAGCGCATGGCGACGGTGGCGTATTCGTCGACGCCCTCGCGCCACGCCTCCGACAAGTCGCCTTGCAGCAGCTTCACGTCAGAGACGCGGTTGATGACGCCCTTGCGGCGGTTCTCCTCCAGTTCGTCGTCGAAATAGGAGGCCATTTCGGGCGTGGACATGCCGCGCAGCGCGCCAAGATCCTCGCGGCTATAGGCGCCCTGCGTTTCGCCAAGCAGGCGTTCGAAGGCGTTGAAGTCCTCCGCCGCAATCTTGATCGGCGTCGCCATCGCCGCTTCCGGAGAAGCGCCGGAGCCAAAGCCCGCCGCGCCAAAAGGCGCGCGCGCCGTGAAGGGCGACGTGAAGCCCGGGCTCGGACGGTGCCCCGCCCCCGCCATGGCGTTCGCATTGCGACGCGTCCACCAATTGAAAGCCATTCGGGCCAAGAAGACGATCAGCGCGATCTGCAACAGCAGGCCGATGACCGACATGAAGCCCATCATGCCGCCGAAGAGGCCATGGCCCGTCAACAGGCCGAAGAGGCCGGCGCCCAGCAGGCCGCCGGCGAGGCCGCCGAGCATGCCGCGACCAAAAGCGCCGCCAAAGGCGCCTTGCCGCGACATCGGCCCAGCCATCCCGGGCGCAGGACGCGGCGCGATGCTGCGTTCGAAGGGAGAGGCCTGGCCCGGCATGGTGCGGGTCGAAGGCGGCGCGGACCAAGAGCGACCCCCGCGGCTGCCAAAGCTGCCGCCGCCGCCCATACGCGCTTCAGCGATGGCGGGCGCAAGCGCCAGCAGCGTCGCAAGCGCAAGAGAAATCAGCGATCCACGCTTGAGCGCGAAGAAACGCGACATGTTTGTATCCTCGAAATTGAGGGGAAACAGTCTCCCCTAACCGCGCATATATAGGAACGCCGGGATGCGCGCGCAAAGGCTTGGCCGGGGAAATACGACACGGGGCGAGCACATGCGACTTGCGCGGGCGCCGGACTTCGGACGCCGCAGCCCTTTGCTTCAGATGGGGCGCAGGGCGTATGGAGTGAGCGTCGCAACCTTTGGCGGAAAGAGTTTGAACCGGCGACATGCGTCAATATCTCGACCTTTTGGATAAAATCCTCCGAGAAGGCGTGCGCAAGGACGATCGTACCGGCGTCGGAACGCTGTCGCTTTTCGGCCATCAGATGCGCTTCGACCTTTCGCAAGGCTTTCCGCTGGTCACGACCAAGCGCGTGCACCTGAAATCGGTTATTCACGAATTGCTGTGGTTCCTGCAGGGCGACACCAACGTCAAATATCTGCGCGACAATGGCGTCACCATCTGGGACGAATGGGCGAATGAAGACGGCGATCTTGGTCCGATCTACGGCATGCAATGGCGGCGCTGGCC
>JALHNR010000328.1:0-327 GCA_022843525.1 Methylocystis sp.
CCGTTCCCGGCGACTGCCGCTGCGACAGGGCTCCGGGTCGCAACCGCATCGACATCGAGGGCATGGCGGCGGCGAATGGGCGACTGCTTTTCGCCTTGCGCGCGCCAAATGTGGAAGGAAACGCCTACATCGTCAGTGTCGACGCAAGGGCTCTTTTCGAGGGGGGCGATCTTAGGCCCTCTCTCGCAACGATTCGGCTGGGCGCCAACAAGGGCTTTCGAGATCTCGCAATCGCGGACGGCGTGGCGCTCGCTCTCGTTGGACCCAGCGACGCTGTATCGCCAGCCGACTATTCGATCGTCGAGTTGCGCGGACTGACGACCGGCA